>NZ_JAZLLZ010000018.1:0-17772 GCF_045598405.1 Sodaliphilus sp. | reverse complement strand
AACCACCAAGCACAAAAATGTGCCTGGCTACCTTCTTTTTGCCCAAGCTCACGCAAAAAACGGCAAAAACAACGCCAAATGGCGTAAAAAACGTTAAATTACACTCAATTTATTTGGATTTCAACATAGAAGGCACAGAGGCCACAGAGATAAATAATTGAATTAACCACAGATTAAACAGATTTTTCTCTCCCACGGAGTATTGGATTAGGGGTGTATGCCTAAAATGATGAAGGAAAGAAAAAACAGAAATAAACCGCTGTGCATTTTTATGTAACATGAGGATGTTGATGAAGAAAAATTTTTTGTTAATTTTTAGTTGATTTCAAGCGAAGCGCATTTTCTCTTAGGTTGTATTTAGGTGGTGGCGCTGCGCTTGAAATACACTGAAAATAAGCTGAAAATATAAAATCTGATTTTCTGCGAAGCGGTGTTTTTTGGTTTTTCGAGCAAGCAATCCCGCAGTGTGATGATTGTTGCGGGATTGGGCGTTGAAAACTTGTTCTCATAAGGCCGCAACAACCATCAGTGGCTCGTAGAGACACATTGCTCGCAAAACGGTTTTTATTGTTTTTTTATTTATAGACCCTTACTATAGGAAAAATCAAATACTAATTTTTCAATTACTTATAATAGAAAGCACAGATGCCACAGAGAGAAAAAACAAAAACGGAGGTCATAAGCTGGCCTCCGTTAGTATTAAAGTTATAAGTAGTGATTACTTGGTGGTTTTCTTTTTGTTAGCTGTTTTCTTGGGGGCAGCTTTTTTGGTTGCGGTTTTCTTTGTTTCTTTCTTGGGGGCGGGGGTTGTCTCGTCCTTGAAGTCGCCTGTGAGGTCTTTCACGATGTTGTTGCGCATGAGCTCTACCTCGCGATGCAGTGCTTGAATCTCTTTCTCTTGATTCTTGATGGTGAGCAGCAAAGCGTTAAGTTCCTCATTGTCGATGTCGGCAGGATACTGAGCCTCAACGCGAATCATGAAGTCGCTCAGCACGTTCATGTAGTTGGTGAACGCAGTGTAGGGTGAATCGTAGGGACTGTAGTGTGAGTGCACATTGCCATCGCTGTTGTGCTTGGTGCTCATGTAGAAGAAGTGGTCACTAGCCTGCAGGTAGTTCCAGTCTTGCTTGATGCGCTTGTCCTGGCACAGTCTCACACGCTCACCTATCGAATAGAGTTTCTTCACCGCCTCTTGCTGCAATGTGTTGCCGAGCCATGCGCTTGTGTCGCGGGCCTCGTCGGCCCAAGAGATGGGAGAGGGTACACTCATTTCGCTCACGGGTTTCAATTTAGAAATCACCTCGCTGGGCGACCAGAACTGAACATTACGTTCGGCGGCAAACTGTGGCAACGCTTTCATGAATTCAAAGATACCGCTTTGCTGTGGTTGAAGTTCGCCGAATGTTTCATAGTTCATGAACAGGTTCACTAGCTGTTCCTCTTGCGGAAGCGATGCAATCCAGTCGATATATTTGTCGGCAGTGAGGGGATAGCTAGCCCACTCGCTGTTGCTGAAGCGGAATGAAATGTCATCGCTCAGTTTGGAGTTTTTGAGAAGCAGTTTCAGCTTGGGCGCTGATGCAGCATTGTAGAGGTAATTGGGTGATTTCCAACCCAGGATGTGTTTAGCACCGTCGGTAATAGCACCCTTGAATCCCATGGATGCTACCATTGCCGCGATGTCGTCGCTATAAATCAACTCGGTGTTGCGGAATACCTTGGGCTTCTGGCCGAAGAGTTGGTAAATCTTCTCGTCGTGGGCTTTGACTTGTGCCACGAACTCTTCAACGTCTTCAAGAGCCGAGAGTGAGTGGGCATAGGTCTCGCTCAGGAATTCCACGCAGCCTGTTGCCGCAAGTTCTTTCATAGAATCAATGAACTCGGGGACATATTGCTCAAGCTGCTCAAGCGCGGTACCGCTGATTGAGAATGCAACTTTGAATTTCTTGCCGTTGGCCTTGATGATGTCGAGCAACATCTCGTTGGCAGGCAGGTAAGACTTGTGGGCAATGCGAGTGATGATGTCATCATTGGCAAAGTCATCATAGTAATAATGGTCGTTACCTATGTCAAAGAACCTGTAGTTCTTCAAACGGAACGGCTGATGTATCTGGAAATAAAAACAAATTGCTGTCATGATTGCTTTGTTTTAATTGTTTTACGTCTAGTTAATTAGTGAATGAGGCGTTTGTAGATGTCGATGACCTTGGCACCGGCTTTCTTCCATCTTATTTGGTCCACCTCGGCAAGGCCGTGTTCCCTCAGTTCCTTATACATTGCGGGATAGGTGATGATGGAATAGATAGCGTCGGCTATTGCATTGGTGTCCCAGTAGTCAACTTTGATTACGTTGTCGAGGATTTCGGCACATCCGCTCTGTTTAGAAATGATAGACGGAACTCCCATTTGCATTGCCTCAAGCGGGGAGATGCCGAAAGGCTCGCTCACCGATGGCATGATATACACATCGCTGGCCTTGAGCATCTCATACACTTGCTTGCCCTTGAGGAAGCCTGCGAAGTGGAAACGCTCTGAAATGCCGCGCCGAGCAGCAAGCCTGATCATCTTTTCCATCATGTCGCCACCGCCAGCCATCACAAACTGCACGTTGTGAACCTTTTGCAATACCTGTGCTGCTGCCTCGACAAAGTACTCGGGTCCCTTCTGCATGGTGATGCGGCCCAGGAAGGTCACTACCTTGTCGTGCTTTGGGGGAACCGTCACGTCGAGCAGTTCCTGGCTGAGGGGTTCAACGGCATTGTGCACTGTTGTCACCTTGTCGGGGCTGATGCCGTATTTCTCAATTACGGTGCGACGTGTGAGGTTGCTCACCGTGATGATGTGGTCGGCGTTGTTCATGCCGTCTTTCTCTATTGCAAACACCGTGGGGTTGACATTGCCACGGCTGCGGTCAAAGTCGGTTGCATGAACATGAATCACAAACGGCTTGCCAGTAACCTGCTTGGCATGGATGCCAGCGGGGTAGGTGAGCCAGTCGTGAGAATGGATCACGTCGAAATCGACTGTGCGTGCTATGACACCTGCCACGATTGAGTAGTTGTTGATTTCTTCAAGCAGGTTGTCGGGGTAGCGGCCAGAGAATTCGATACATCCCAAGTCATTAGTGTTCATATAGTTGAAGTCGCCATAGATGTGGTCGCGCAAGTTGTAATATAGCTGCGGGTCCATCACATGGCCTATGCGTGACTGAACATGGTCCCAGTTCACGTCGCGCCATGCCACGGGCGTGGTGTTTGCTCCTATTATCTGTGCAAAGTCCTTGGGCTCGTCGCCCCAGGGCTTGGGAATGACAAATGTGATGTCAAGATCTCCGTTCTCAACCATACCTTTAGTCAAACCAAAGCTTGCTGTTCCCAGACCTCCCAGGATGTGGGGAGGAAATTCCCATCCAAACATTAAAGCTTTCATAACGTATTCAGAGATTTATTCATCAATAATTTTAAGGTTCTTGAAAATGCGCAGGATGCGCACTACGCCAGCCACGTTGGGGGCATAACTAACGGCGCCGCGGCCTATGAAGGGCGGGTTGCCGTCATAGAGTTCGCTCAAAGTGCCTATGCAGCCCTCTTTCATCTCGTCCTCAAAACCTATGAGCATTCTCTCGATGAATGGCAGACCGTTGATGCCGAACACTTTGATATAGGTGTTGGCATAGAATCCCATGAGCCACGGTCTTGCTGAACCAGTGAAGTAGGCCCTTTGCCTTTCCTCAGGATTACCTAGGTACCAGGGGTTGTAGCCGTAGCTGTTGGGGCTGAGTGTGCGCAGACCCTTGGGAGTGAGCAACTCACGAGTGACCACATCGAGCACGCTCTTGCGCTGGCGGCGATTGA
This sequence comes from Sodaliphilus sp., assembly GCF_045598405.1. Taxonomy (NCBI): domain Bacteria; kingdom Pseudomonadati; phylum Bacteroidota; class Bacteroidia; order Bacteroidales; family Muribaculaceae; genus Sodaliphilus; species Sodaliphilus sp. Next base: position 13,918 of record NZ_JAZLLZ010000018.1, on the reverse strand, counting down.
GCGGAGAGTAGTCAAGACCTGCGGCAATGATCATGTTGGGTCTAACGCTGAGATCGGTGTAAGTTCCTGAAACGTAGTCATAGAGATAGCCATAGTCGTTGAGGAATGTCTCCACAAATGCTTCTTGAACCTTGTCGGCTATTACACGCCATTGCTCAACTTGCACGGTGCTATCTTTGTCATATTCAAAGATTTCGATAGCGCATTTCAGTGCGTTGTACCACAATCCGTTGTGCTCAACGAGGAAACCTGTGCGAGGAATTTGGGGTGTTCCGTCGGGGTGAGTAGCGTCCATCCACGACATGGGACTCTTGGTGCCGTCAACGCTCACGAGCCCGTTGGCCTCTACTTTGATATATGGGTGCTTGCCTTCGATGATAAAGGAAAGCAATTCCTTGATGAGCTGTCCATAACGCTCGCGGCAGATGTCATTAGACTGGTCGTGGCTGTAGCGTTGTAGTCCCCATATGATCCACAGCGGGACGTCGGGCTGGTCAAGTCCGTCAAGGTGCTTGTCGCGCTCACCGGTCTTCATCCACTGCATTATAGCATGCTGTGCTGTGTCCATGATAGCCTCATAGTCGGGGCGATGGTGCACGCTGAGCGTGCAACCAGGCAGGGCGATGAACTGGTCGCGAGCCCTGATTTTGAACCACGGGTATCCTGCAAGCAGATAATTGCCGTCGGCATTGCTGATGTAGAACTGCTTTGCGCTGTTCTTCATGCAGTTGTAGAAACTAGTGCGAGGTGTGCGGGGCTTGATTTCGTCTTCATACATCTTGGCAAGGCTGCGTGTGCTCACAGGCTCAATGCCGGCCGAGAAGATGATACTCTCGCCTTTCTTTATGTCAAGTTCAAAGTAACCGGGAACATAGAGGTCTTCAGAGTAGGGGATACCTCTTTCCTGGTCTTTGACATATTCAATGTTTTTATACCAGTGGGGGTCGTGAACATACTTGGGTTTGTGGTTGAACTGCATGTAAAGCGTGGGGTATCCTTCATACATGCACATCGAAACACCATTTTTCGTTTCCTCGTAGGCTTGGCTAGCAACACTGTTCTCGATGCACAGGTCATTAGCGTTGCGGAAGGCTAGGAACGGACGGAACTGGAGCGTGGTGCGAGAGTGCGCGTCAACGAGTGTGTACCTGATGAGGATGCGGTTCTCGTGAGTGATGAATATCTTTTCCTTCTTGAGAATCACGCCACCCACACGATAGGTTGTTGTGGGGACCCTTTCGCAGTCATACTCGCGGATGTACTTGTGTCCATTGGGACTATAACAGTTGCCGCTATACTTGTGAAGCCCCAAGTTGAAAGGCGCTCCGTGCTGGATTACTGTCTCGTCGAGTGAAGACAAAAGCACGTGGTTGTTGTCGTCGATCGACGGAACGGGAATCACGAGCAATCCGTGCTGCTTGCGCGTGTTGCAACCAACAAGGGTGGTACAGTGATAAGCGCCCGACTGGTTAGTGCGCAGCATTTCCTTGGGCAGAGACTGCTCAAGGTTGATCATCTGGCTTTTATCGAACTTTAAGTAACTCATTGCTAGAGTTTTTTAGGTTATTAGTTATTGTGTTTAAAGCTATTTTGAATTAGTGTATGTAAATACAACATTCAAAGTTACTGTTTTTTTCTTGATTAGGCAAGTTTTTGGGGCCTAAAATATAGATTTGGTGGTTCATAGTGTATTGAGATTCAAGGCGGCTGTGAATCTCGTTTCTGCGCTGCCACCGCATGTGATTACATGGCAATGGGACTCGCGCATGTCTCCCAAAAACACGCGAATCAAAATATTAATATATCACAAATATGTTGCTGAAAATATCAGAGAGATCTTTTGTGATGGCGCAAGAGGACTTTGAGTCCGTCCTTAACGCACTTGAAGTCAAGTTTCTTGGGCATGATGCATGGGTCGCCGTCGATGTGTGTGATGCCGGGACACTGTCGCTCTACGACCACATGGCGTCCGCGGTAGAAGTGCACGTGCCGGTCTTGTTCCAGTTTGTTGGTGAGCATGCGCACGCCCAGTATGGGGCCGTCAAAGATGTTAAAATTACGCACCACGGTGACGTCGATCAATCCGTCGCTGATTGATGCCCTGGGGGCAATGATGGCATTGTTGCCATACTGTGCTGCGTTGCAGCATGTCACGATGTGAGCATTCTCGTTGATTTCCTTGCCATCGACCGTGATTTTGAATTGCTCGCCGTGATAATCAAAGAATGCGGTAACAGCGGTTCTGAGATATGTCTTCATTCCTCTGCTGCCTGCCTTGGCAAACTTGTGGCTGATCATGGCGTCGAGCCCCACGCCGCTGGTGCAGAAAAACGGGCGTCCGTTCACGGTGCAATAGTCTATTTCCTCGGTATATCCGTCGTTGATGATTTCAAGGGCTTTTTTCGCGTTAGAAGGTATGTGCAGGTGTCGTGCAAGTCCGTTGCCCGATCCTGTGGGAACAAAGCCTAGTGCAGTGGGCGTGTTGATAAGCGCCGATGCCACCTCATTGATGGTGCCGTCGCCGCCTATTGCTACAACAGCAAAGTATCCTTGCTGCGCTGCTTCGCTGGCCAGTGCTGTTGCATGTCCTGGATATTCGGTGTAGCGTGTGGTTATATCCCATTTGCTTTTGTCAAGGGTTTCCTCTATCAGGCCTGGTAAATCTGCTTTGTTGCCGGTGCCTGATATGGGGTTGATGATGACGAAAAGCTTGTTGCTTATTCCCATACTTTAATTTTTAGACTGCGAATTTACAAAAAATATTTGAAATTACTGGTGTGTTTCACTCTTTTTAAGTCTTTCAGAAGAAATCCTGTATATAAATATTACTCAACTTTAGCATATGGAACCATCTGAATTTCACCTATTTGCTCCGATTAGCGTCCTACTGGACGCATCTGGTTGTTGATACCATACCCCCACCGCCACTTCGAATGTTGGCAAAGGTTCGCTATCCGCGGCACCGGCTTCGCCGACTTACCGCTGCTCACTTTGCCGAGCTCGCTTCGCTCGGTTCGGTGGTGGAGGTTATTCAGGTATTGTCCTGCCGGACAATAAATTAGCAATATTTATTATCAAATGCTAAAGTTGAATAAATCAGTGTTATCAGTGAGATCTGCGCGGGGGCATTACCCAAAATACCATTGCTGAATAGTTTCTTTTCACAGGAAATAGTAAGGCGATTTTGGGATAAAAAAATAATGACCTGTCACTCATGGGAGTTGCCTGGTCACATCATTCTAAACTTGCCGGATGCGCATCTATAACCTGAATGCAATGGGAAGCACGCATCTCACAGGCACTGCGGTGTTGCCTATGCGTCCGGCTTTCCACTTGGGCATCTCGCTGATTACGCGTATTGCCTCACGGTTGAGAGACTCATCGCCGGCTCCCCTTATCACCCGCACGTTGCTCACGCGCCCATCAGCGCCCACGATGAAGCTGCACAACACGCGGCCAGTGATCTTGCGCTGGTAAGCATGATAAGGATACTCTCTTGTCTCGTTGATGAAATTTATCAGTCCATGCTCCCCACCGGGAAACTGCGGCTGCACATCTACGTAATCAAACTCATACACCTCGACCATGGCCGCCTTAGCACGCGCATAGGGGTCAACAGTGGTCACGTGACGCACCTGCCCCACGGCATTCACCGCGGCCAGAAGCGATACTATGAACACAAGGTCAAGACGTAAAGTTTTAATCATTAGTTAATCTTTTATTATTTAAGCAAATAGCCATTTCGTCGTTTCCCTGGCTGCCATTAACAGACCCATTCCAGAAACTTTTCACACTGCAAATATAGGAATGAATTTACAATTGTCAATAGTTTTTAGTTTGATTTTGTAAATGATTAATAATGTTTCAATTATTTTTACAAAATGACCATGAGATTGAAAAAAAATGTAAAAGCATATAATATAACGCCCTAACTATTCGTTATAAATATGTTTTAATGCATTAAAAACAATGAAAACAAGGACAATAATGATGGCTCTTGCCGTCACGGTTGCCGCCTGTGCTACTGCCCAGGACGGTACCACATCATATAACTTCTTAAAAATCACCCCGTCGTCGCACGCCTACGCGCTAGGCGGCAACAACATCACCGTGATTGATGATGACATCAACCTGGTGGAGCAGAATCCTGCGCTGCTGGGTCCCGAATATGACCACCAGGTGGGCATCAACTACATGCATTACCTGGGCGGGAGCAACTTCATGGGCGCACGTTATGGCCAGGGCATCAACGATCACAGTGCTTGGGCAGCCGGAATCCAGTATTACGGCTACGGGTCGTTTGAAGGATATGACATCGCGGGCACACACACTGGTTCTTTCAGCGCCAACGACATGGCCATCAGCGCCACCTATACCCACGACATCAGCGAGTACTGGCGAGGCGGTATCACAGCAAAGTTTATCCACAGCAAGTATGAGGACTACTCGGCTGCTGCTCTGGGCGTTGACCTGGGTGTGAATTACTACAATCCCAATCACGAACTATCATTCTCGCTGGTAGCCAAGAACTTGGGCGGCCAGTTGAAGAAATTTGCCGAAACACGCGACAATCTCCCCTGGGACATCCAGATGGGTGTGTCAAAGCAATTCTCCGGCACCCCGTTCCGCGTGTCACTCACCCTCAACAACTTGCGCCGGTGGAAATTGCCTTACTACCAGCCACAAGACAAGAACTCCACATCCAGCCCGCTGGTGCTGAAAGACTCATTTGGCAGCAACCTGTTGCGACACATGGTGTTCGGTGTTGAGTTCCTGCCCAACGACAAGCTCTACGTGGGCATCGGTTACAACTACAAGACCCGCACCGACATGTCGTCCTACCAGCGCAGCATCCTCTCGGGTTTCTCGGCAGGTGCCGGTCTCAAAGTCAAAGCCTTCGGCATAGGGTTCGCCCTTGCCCAGCCCCACAACGGCGTCACAACATTCATGTTCAACCTCAACACCAGCATAGGCGAGCTGATGAGATAAATGCGTTGCGAAATAATCAACGCAGCTAGTAATCTCACGCAGATGACGCAGATTGAAATTTACAGAAATTAAAATAATTAGAATAATTAAATATTTATACAACCTGTTTAGACAGAGCGATAATAAGAATTTATTTTAATTTCTGGAAGTTTTGGTGGATAAATTCATTCCATCCAAATGCACTGTTTGGTACCATTGACGAATTTTACCTAATCAACTTATAACAGTTATGAAACGTTATATACTACTGATCGCGACGATGGTTGCAGCCTGGGGCGTCATGCCGGCAGCAACAGTGAGTGAGAGTGAAGCGGCGGCTATCGCACGCCAGTTCATGCAACGCAACAGTGCGATGAAAGCACCAGGAACCAGCGCAAGCGTGCGTCTGGAACTTGCCCACACGGCCATAGACAAGCATGGCAATGTGGACTACTATGCCTTCAACCGCGCTAACACCGACGGATTTATCCTTGTCACTGGTGATGACAACCTCATTCCCGTGCTTGGTTACACCGAGAGCGGACGTTTTGACATCGCTACTATGCCCGACAACATGCAGTGGTGGCTCGGCGAGTGCCAGCGCGAGATTGAATACCTCAAGCAACATCCCGACCAGGCCCGCAAAGCCCCCGCAGCAGGCAAGAGCGTGCGTCCATTGCTCACATGCAACTGGAACCAGAGCGCGCCCTACAACAATAACTGCCCCGTGTATAACGGCTCGCGATGCGTGACCGGCTGTGTGGCAACCGCAACGGCACAAATCATGTATTACCACAAGTGGCCCAAGCGGGGACAAGGTTCACACTCCTATTCTTGCAACCTCGATGGCAGCGGCAGTTACGTCACCTTGAGTGCCAACTTCGGCCAATCGACCTATGACTGGGCCAACATGCTCGACAACTATGGCAGCAGCAGCCCGTCGGTGGCGAATGCCGCTGTGGCAAAGCTCATGAGCGACGTGGGCATCTCGGTAGAAATGGGTTATGGCATGTCAAGCGGAGCCTCCAGCCCCGACGTGGCAACAGCCCTTACCACCTACTTTGATTATGACAAGAGCATCAGGGTTCTGAATCGCAACGCATATAGTATTGAGGTGTGGGAAGACATGATTCGCACCGAGCTCAACGACAAGCGTCCTGTATATTATTCGGGCCATGCTTCTAGCGGCGGACACGCATTTGTGTGCGACGGATATGACACCGAAGGATATTTCCACTTCAACTGGGGTTGGGGCGGTATGTCTAACGGCTATTTTATTCTTTCAATGCTCAATCCTCGCGAGCAAGGTATTGGCTCATTTGAAGGAGGTTACAACAGTTCTCAACTCATTATCACCCGCATCATGCCCAACGAGGGCGGCGAACCCATCGTGGAGCCGCTGCGTGGCGTTTGCACAATTAAAGCAACCGACACATCAGTGAGCGTGGGCAGTGTGACAGGTATCAACGTTTCAGAAATAACTATGCTTGGCACAAAAGACTGGAACACTCTCTATTGGGGTATTTGCGTCACAACACCAGATGAAGCTAACCCCACGATAGTAGAGTATCCTCAAAGCTGGGCCGACGCATCTTCAATCTCGATTGGAGGCTCTTATGGCTTTCGTGGAGCATTAACCTTCACGCCATCAACCAGTTTGAGTCCCGGCAAGTATCACTTGCGTTATCTGTGGTACAAGGACGAAGAAGTAATTGACCTCTTTGGCGGCTCGATACCCAGTGATTACATCATCGAGATGGAAATCAAGGATGGCAAGGCTTATTTCAACAACCTTTTTGACCCATCAGCCCTTACGGCAACCACCGAGATAAATGGCAATACTATTTATAGCGGTTTGCAATTCTGCGTAAAAACCACTGTCACAAACTCGGGTAGTGAATTCTATGGCGACGTCACTCTTTCTCTGGAACAGAACAATGTGGTCAAGTTGCAGTCAAGTGTGTTCAAGATTGCAGTAGCACAAGGCAAGTCGTTCTCATTCGAGACCAATCTCACTGCCGATGTGCCTGCGGGCGATTATGACCTTGTGGTGCGCGACGCCGACAATAACATTTTGGGATCTACACCCGTCAAGGTTGTAGATGGCGGAGGCCAGTTCAACTTGCAGATGATGACCGACCTCACTCCGCAATCAAGCGAAATGCCTGCCAACGATGTCAACGCTAGCGTCACCATACGCAACACAGGAGGCGTCTTTGCTGGACAACTCGAGATGTATATCATCTATGAAAGCAATGGGTCTTACTATATAGGGCAAACCGTAAAATCAAGCAATGTAGTGATTCCCACTAACGGCAGTGCTGTTGTTAACTTCCATGGCGAGTTTGCCGGGGCAGTAGGCACAAGTTATTATCTTGCCATGCAGAATCCCCACACCACCAGCACAAGCCCGTGGGGATACTGGATTGAATTTAGAGTGTGTGAACCCAAGGTGGATCCCGAATATAAGGAGGGCGACGTTAATGGCGACGGAGAAGTTGACATCACCGACATCAATGCCATTGTAGCATTGCTCTTGGGCCAAGGAAACGAAGAGCACAAAGCTCGTGCCGACGTCAACAGCGATGGCGATGTTGACATCACCGACGTCAACACGCTGGTCAAGATGCAACTGGGCAACTAAAACAAACACCTTCCAACTAACTAAAACCACCCGATGCAAAGGCCTTTGCTCCGGGTGGTTTTAGTTAGCAGAAACGCTATATCATTCGCCTATCTGTGAGAGGAGATAGCGGCACTTGTCGGGGTTGCCTAGGGTCTTGCCCTTGTCGCACGAGAGTTTCACGCAGTCGTGCCACTCGCGCAGTTCGGTGATGCGCATCTTGGTGAGTTTCACCACGATGTTCATGGGCTTGACATCGGTGATGTCGCATGTGAGGTGGGTTCCTATGCCGTAGCTGTCCTGCATGCGTCCCGCCGTGAACTTGTGCAACTCGATGGCGCGGTCAATGTTCAGGCCGTTGCTATACACCACCTGCTTGGTTGCAGGGTTGATGCCTAGCGACTCATACTTGGCAATAATCTTCTCCAGCTGTTCCTCTTCCTTGCCGCTATCGACGCGCAATCCTTTGTACATCATCGCCATGCGCTTGCTCAAGTTGTTGAAGAACACCTTGTCGCCGCAGCAGTCATAGAGGAAGATGCCGTTGTCGCCGTCATAGACGTCGCTGAACTTGCGCATCACGTTGAAGTTGCACTCAAACAGTCCGCTCACGTTTTCCTCAAACTCGATGAGCTGATGGCTCATGGTGCCTATGGGCGTGATGCCGTGCTTCATAGCAAAATACACGTTGCTGGTGCCGGGGAAAGCGCCAGTCCACTTGTGGAACTCGCCTGCCTCGTCGGTCCAGCCGCCTTGCTTACTCACTTCCTTGAACACACGCACCACCATGTCCTGATGGTCAAACGAGAAGCGTCGTCGCGAGCCGAAGTCGCTGATGACGAGCCCGTTCTTGAGTGCGCGCTCGGCCTTGGCACGTGTGCGGTCTTCCTCGAGTTTCGCGTCATAGTGCTCCATGTCGCCCAGCAGGATGTGCATGAGTTCGCTGATGCATTGCAACAGCACCATTTCCCACACTATGGTTGAGAACCACTTGCCGCGGATGAGGATATTAAGGTGTCCCTCCTCGTCCTGGGAGATGTTGACCTCGCTGGGGTTGAAGCGGAAACCACGCAGATAGGTGAAAAACCACTCGGGCAGGAAGTACATCTTCTCGCGCATGAAGTTCACCTCCTCGTGGGTGATAGTCACGGCTGGCATATACTCGATTTGCTCTTGCAGCAATGCCGCAAAACCCTCGGGATACTTCGTGTGGTTACGGTCAAAGAATGTGTATTCCACCTCGGCACGAGGGTACTTCTGCAAGATGTAATACATACAGCTATATGTGTATGCATCATTGTCGGTGAAATGGGTTACGATTTGTTTCATATAGGTCACAGGTTATTTCTTGATTTGAGACTTGTCGAGCACTACATACACAGTGTCAACCACACGTCCATGTCCCTCGACTTCGTCCTGGCGTGACGAGTGTGCAAAGTCCTTGTCGAGCACGATGACGTCATCCACAAAGTAATCGGTCTCGCCTCGATTGCTGCACACGTTCTTGCCACCCCACACGGCATGGTACTTGAGTTTCACTTTCCAGCCCTCGATTTGAGCCTGGTGAATGATGTTGACGAGCGAATCCTGGTCGTGATTGTCGTTGTCGAATGAGAAATAGAACGGATCCCCGCTATTGCCCATTCCCGTCTGGGTGAGGAACAGACTGCCTTCCCACGACTCCCAGATCACGCCTTTTTTAGTAAACTCCATCACGGTGCCCACTTTCTCGCCCACCGAGTAGTCTTCCTTGCAACTAGTGGCACCCCAGGCTATTGCAGCCATCAGCGCTGTATATATGATTTTTTTCATCTCTATTTATTGATTTTTTGCTATTGTTGTCCGGCAAAAAAAGAAAATATTTTTTTTTTGATTTTTATGCTTCGCTTAGAAAATAGCTTGCCCAAGCCCCGGTTATACCAAAGTGTCGTAACTGGCAGTGTTTGGAGAAGTTAGTACAACTCTCGCAACTTTAACCGGACAGTAATAATTTTTTGCATCATCTTAAAATATATCGCCAGCAATACGCAGTTGTATCACAGGAAAAGCCTTAAGCGACGAGAACACGCCTAGGAAACTCGACTGCGAGTCGCCCGATGAGATTGTCTTCTCATGGTTGAGGCGGAACTTAGGTGTGCCCCAGAACATGAATCCGGCATCCATCATCACGCTGCAACGATTGGTGCGGCCCAAGCAACGGCCCATGCCTATGCCCATGTATGGGCGCACAGGATTGATTCTCATCTCGGCATCCACGTTGCCATTCTTGTCGGCGGTGAGCAGGTAGTCGCCAAACTGGATACCCACTGGCGAATACTTTGTGCCGAACAGGCGGTTATAGTCCTCAACATATTCGTTTGCCCTGTTGAGGAACTTGAACGAGCCCGGAGTCTTGTTATACACGCCGAGCATAGTGTTGTTGCCCACAAACACTCCAGCCGAGAAGTGGAATGTTGAGTGCTTGAACGGATAAATGTCGGCAATGATGTGAGCATTCACCAGCCTGGGGTTGATGAGCACAGCGGCATCGGTGTTGCGCAGGCTCTCTTCAATATCCTTATCTATGATTTTCATGCCGGTGAGCACATTGGCAAGCGTGGTGGGTGCATTAAAGTTGATTTCGCCTATGCGCAGTATCGACACACCAGCGCGCAGCGACACCAGTTTGGTGCAAGGCATTGCCACGTCAATTCCATAACCAGTAGTACCCAAAGTACCACCTAGCGACAGATGGTTGAACATTCCCTCATCGGTGTTGCGCTCGGCATGAGACACCAGCGGCATGAGACATGCTATTATTATCAACAATATGGTTCTATATATCTTCATACCTTCTATTTTATTTAAAATTTGACTCAATAAGCAAGTTTATCATCGACTGGCTGCAAGGCTTGTTGCCGTAGAGATAGAGCGACGTGTAGGGCGTGCCGCCGTTGACTATCACGTGCACGTTGTCATAGCACGAGAAGTCCATAGCCACAATGCCCACAGTGCCAGTATTAAACAGCAGGTTCTCGATTACCCGCGGGTGAACCACCTGGGCATTCTCGACATATCCCTGTGCCGAGGGGAAGGTGTAGGCCGAGCAGTGGTTTACTATCCACGTGTTGTCGTCGGGCACCGAGGTCACAGTGCGTGCGTCGTCGAGCATCTTGAGCACCGCAGCCACTTTGGTGTCCTGGCGTTGCTTAGTGGTCACCTTGTAGTAGTCTTGCACCCACAGCGTGGACTTGACCGATGAGTCGTAGCAAGACTCTATCGAGCGGCTGCGCTCCTGGTCGTAATAGACATTCTCGTCCACATCGGGGTCCTCGTCGGGCCACGGGCACTTGGCACCCACCAGTCCATCGACCGACACACGGTTGAAGAACAGCACCTTGCCTCTCATCTCCCCTACCCGCAAGTCGGGTTTCCAGTCGGCAAACAAGTCGTCATACTTGCTCTTCGCCATGAGTTCCAGCATCATGGGCACCCACGAGATTTGGTCCTCCATGCCGTTGTCGTGCTGAATTTTGACTATGCAGAACTCGCCCGGATGGGTCTTGAGGAAGCCCGAGATAATGTCGAGCGCGCGTTCAAAGGTTATATCTAACTCGCTCATGCCGTGAGTGCAACGCAGCACACGGGCGTGGGCCACCGTATCGACCGACACGATGGGACGTATGTCGAAGAACCTCACGCCATGCTGGAGCTGCTGTTCGAGGGTCGATACCTGCGACAATGCAGTGACGTTGAACATACACTTGAGCACAGGATCATAGAAGCCCATGCCCGTGAGAGCGTCGTGCGTGCCGGGAATACTCAACTTGCACACTTTGGTGTTATCATCAAGCTTTGCCATCCAGTTAGACACATCTATCGACGTGGGATGCTCCACTTGGTCAACAAACCCCTCGGTAAACTTAAACGGAGTCGTAATCACGGGATTGGTCGGATCCTTTGACTTGTCATCGCACGAGGTCAGCATTAACACCAGCAATGCTGCCGCGGCAATCAATGTACTTTTAAAATTTTTCATTCTTATTTTAGTTTTTATACTGTCGGTATGGATATGCCATCAAGCTGGCGGTAAAGGTTGAGCGCATAGACATCGGTCATTGCGCTTATGTGGTCGAGCACAGCCTGTATTTTCTCATATAGCGAACTAGCGCGCACGTCATATTGCTGGGGGAACTTGTTGAGCAGCAGCTGCGAGTAGTTGCGCTCGGGGTGCATCACCGCATCGATGAGCTTCTCCAGCAGCAGGTTGATGATGCGGTTACCCGCCAGGTCCACGTCAACCACATAACCAGCCCTGTAAAGCTTATCAAACGCCACCTGGCTGCACTGCTTGTAGCCCTCGGCGGCAAGCGGCGAGATGCTGTCGATGAGCGAGCCCTCGAAGCGTCCTTCCAGTATCTCCTGCTCGTGGGCAACAAATGTGGCAGCACACTCCTGCACCAGCAGCCCCACGGCGCTCGAGCGCAGATAAGCGATCTTCTCGTTGGGGTCGGCAACATGGCTCATCACCTCACACATGTGCTTGCGACGGTCTTCTTCAAAGAACGACAGCATGAGCGACATGGTCTCCTCTGTTTCGAGAATCTTGAGCTTGTGTCCGTCCTCGATGTCCATGATCTGGTAGCAGATATCGTCGGCAGCCTCCACAAGATATACCAGCGGATGGCGGCAGTAACGCTCCTCGCCCAGCTTGATCATGCCCAGCTCGGTTGCTATGCGTTCAAACTGCTCTTTCTCACTGCAGAAAAACCCGAACTTGCCTTTTTTGCCCGCCTGCGACGACGAGTAGGGATATTTCACTATCGATGCCAGCGTGCTATAAGTCATCGCAAAACCGCCAGGTCGTCGTCCGTTGAACTGGTGCACCAGCGTGCGGAAGCTATTGGCATTGCCCTCAAAGTGTATCAAGTCGTTCCACTGCTCGGCAGTGAGCTGTTCACGCAGAGCCAAGCCACGACCCTCGCTGAAGTAAGCCCCAATGGTCTTCTCGCCCGAGTGACCAAACGGAGGATTGCCCAGGTCATGCGCCAAGCACGCCGCAGCAACTATCTCTCCCAGGTCGCGCAGCTTGTCGCACCACGGCTCGCCAGCATAACGCTCACGCAGCTGCAACGCCACCTCACCAGCCAGCGACTTGCCCACGCACGACACCTCAAGGCTATGGGTCAATCGGTTGTGCACAAAGATGCTGCCAGGCAAGGGAAACACCTGTGTCTTGTTCTGCAAGCGGCGAAACGGCGACGAGAACACCAGGCGGTCATAGTCGCGTTCAAAATCACTGCGCACTCCGCCCTTTGTATCATGATAATGCTCAAGCCCCAGTCGCTTATCGCTAATGAGTTTATCCCAATTCATCATACACTTCATACTTTTTAAACTGCAAATATAACTAAAAAACGCGGATTACGCGATAAATACCCTAGGAAAAAACTAAATGAACACTTGAAAAATTATCCGTTTGCGACTTCCCCCGCAGAATATTGGTTCAGGTTGTGGAACTCCCCGCGCGGATCTTACTGATAACACTGATTTAATAATAACTGAAAGAAATTAAAATAATTAGAATAATTTCTTATTCAGATAAATCAGAGCAATCTGTAGGGCACAGAGATTTTTTTACTGAAAGAAATTATTCGAAATTAGAAGAAATTGTTTATCTCCCACAAAGTATTGGATTAGGGGTTTATGCCTAAAATGAGGGGGAAAGACAAAAATAACATCTTGTAGGAATATAACTGCTAGCACTTTTGTGTAACATGAGGATGTTGACAAAGAATATTTTTTTGTTAATTTTTAGTTGATTTCAAGCGAAGCGCCTTTTCTCTTGGGTTGTATTTAGGTGGTGGCGCTGCGCTTGAAATGCACTGAAAATAAACTAAAAATAATTTAAGATTCGGATGTTGTCAAATATCGCCTAGCGTAGGTAAGTCGCGTACTTTCAGCACGCTTTCACTTAAAATTTCTTCTAATTTCGGATAATTTCTTTCAGTTAATATTAAATCAGCGGGGATATTACCCCAAAATACCATAGTTATTCTAATTTCTAGCAATCGTGTCGGTGGTTTCGGGAAATTTTTTTATCTTTGCGGCAAGAATCATGAAAACGGTGCTTCACATACTGGTTATTGCATTCATGGCGTGCTTCGTGGCGGCTTGCGGCGGTCACGCCGACCGTGCTTCGCTCGTCGCCATCGACTCGCTCATCCTCCAGGCCCCCGACAGTGCCTGCGGGATGCTCGCGGCATACCCCGCCGACTCGCTCACCACCGACGATGACCGCGCCTACCACGCACTGCTCACCACCATCGCCGACTACAAGGCCTACCG
>NZ_JAZLLZ010000017.1:0-6618 GCF_045598405.1 Sodaliphilus sp. | reverse complement strand
AAACAGAATCCGCTTGATGCACTTGTGGAAGTCGCAAGGTATAAGATAGAGAAATAATCAACAGTTTTATTAAAACAGCACCTTAGCTCGCAACTTTTGAGTTGCGAGCTAAGGGCGTGTACCCCTACCTGAGTAGTTACGCGAGATTTGTGTCTAATATTTTATTCTGCAAATATCGTGCCAAAAATCATAGGACTCCTGACGAGGGTACGAAATCGCTCTCAAACTGTGGAAACTTCTCGCAACCAATATATAAAGTATCGAAGGCATCGGTTCCGTCGGTGCGGTGTTCGAGGAGGTTTTCCTCGGACTCCGCCAGTTTCTCGCCGCCCTTGTCCTTTCGGAATCCGAGACGGCCGCGTGTCACGCCTGCTGTCTGAATAGCAAGGATAAGGTCATCATTGTTTTGTCGGTTGAACATCGGCATGAGCCGTTGTTTACCGGCAAAGCCCTGGTTGATTAGCAGATATTTCTCATCGTGTCTCATCGGGTTACCGAGGTAGACATCGATGACGCGCCAGCCGTGGCGTTCAAATTCGTGTATAATCACATAGCGGAAATCCTGGTCGTTAACTGCATAGTTAGCGCCGAGGGCGGTGGTATCATAATAGAACACCACCGTCTTGTTTTCGTGATGTGAGTAATAGTTGCAAAACTCCTCAACGAGAGCAGGGATTTTGCGTTCGAATTTGACATAGAAGGACTTAATGACATTGAGACGCTTGCCGTCGGGTTGACCCGCGACAATCCAGTTGATATTGGCATTGTAGTCCATGCCGATGCAGATGGGAGCATAACGATTTACGTCGCTGTCGCAACGTGAATCGTTGGTTATTGGGGAGTGGTTATTGGTTATTGCGCTAACCTCTCCACTATAACCACTCAACACTTTGAATTGCTCATCGAGAAATTCAAAGTTAGAAGCATTGTATTTGTGGCCCTCACGCATAGACGAATAAAATCCGTCCTTCGCTATGCCGAGACGCATGCAGAGGGTAGAAGTCTGGAACGTCTTTGGCGTGAGGTCACGCTTCATCTGCTTGATGTAGTTCTCGCCGAGGAGCTGCAGGTTTTCGATTGACGAGTATTCTTTGTAATACACCGCCACCGACCGCATCTTGTTGAGATTAGTGTCGAGCTGGCGCAGGTATTTAGGCAAGTATTCTGGCACTGGCTTATTGTGCTCTTTGAGTTTACGAATGCGGTCTTTAGTCCGCCATATTTCGTAAACGGTTGCCTCGATAGTAGCAATAAGCTCGGTGTCCATTTTATCCTTGTAGTGGAGGAACCACGATCCCTTTTGGGTTTGTGGCATGTCCGACAGAATCATGATGGAATGGTTGAACGAATGCTTGCCGAAGAACGACTTGATGCCGCCGTTGGCTGGCAGCGTCTCATCCTTCAGTTTCTCGTAGTCGATGAACTTCGCCTCGTCCACGAGCAGCCAAGATAGCGTCAGCGAGTTAGACGAGCCCGGTCGGTCTTGCGATATGATAATAGCGCAAGAGCCATTGTAGAAAGTGATTACATGCTCGTAGTCATTCGGTTCGATGATGGGCTTGCCGAACGATTTAGGCGGTTTCCTGCCCACGACATAGTGGATGCCGTTGAGGAATCCCCAACGCTTCCACGCGGCAAGCAATCCTGGCAAGGTGTTAGTCAAACCATGCTTGAAGGTCGGCACCACGATGCCGCCTGTAGAGCCCTTCATTCTCTGCATATTGCGGAGCACAAAAGGAGAAGCGATTGAGTCGGTCTTGCCAGTACGACGCCCAGCAACGATAACGGTGGTGTTTGCCCCGATGAGTTGCGTCAATCGCTGCGGATTATTGAAATAAACATCATTCGCCATTGTCGGGGTTATTGTCAAAAAGCGAGTCTAATTCGAGGTCAGCCTCCTCAAACTCCACATCTTCAATATCCATGGACTCAGCGCGGTACTTTTTGAGCATCGCCTGGATTTTGTCTTGGATATTAGGGATTGGTTTGATACCGAGCACCGAGGGGTCCGAGGTGGCGGTAAAAGGCTGAACCACGATGACATCGTAGGGAACCGCGATCTCGTCCTCGACATCGATGCGGTTGTATTTCGCATACGATGAAGCAGCGCGTTCCATCGTCTTTGTGTCCTTGCGTTTCTTCGCCATCTGGTACGTCTCGATTATCATTTCGTTGTATCGCCAACGATGATAATCGCGTGTTGAAGTGCCGATGGTGGGGAGCAGCGTCTTCACCACGGCGAGGTCGGCATAGGCGGTCACTCGCGAGATGCCGTAACGACCGACAGCAGTCTCGATGAACTGTCGGTCCTTCGCCTCTGGATTGGCGGTGCTCCATAAGTACATATCACGCACCCGAAGCACCCGGTCGACGAGCACATCGGGGTAGCGAGACCGCAGTTCACTCTCATTGGTGAACAGGTCGGTGCGCGCTATTTCATTGATATTCGGGAAAGCCATAGTAATTTTTGCTTACAAAAATTGGTTTATTGTGGCTAAAGCCACGGTTTAGTGCACTTCGTGCGGTTTAGGGAGTTTAGCGGTAAACGGCGAAGCAATAAACCAGCGACATAGTCGCCTAAACGCTTAACCAGCGGCAAAGCCGCTATTATTCATCATCCTCCATGTCCATAAGATTTCGGTGTGCGTTCTCCACCGCGAGAGGCGATCCCACTTGTGCGAGAAGCATCTCCTGAGAGAGCAACTTGACCTTTGATGCTGCCTTGCCCTTGTGGTATCGTTTAGATACTTCGGTTTCTCGTTGGGAAATGTCCCAACGCAGAACCTCGGCAGGCACGTCAAGCACAGTTGCCATGTCCGAAATCTTAAGATAGATAGAAGCGAACTTCTCTATCTGTTCTAGTTGTTGTTCTGTGTAGTTCATAAATAAAAGTTTACGACAAATTTATGGAAACTGGCGATATTATAAAAAGACACATGTTATAGTTGGTGGTTTGACATGTCAAGTATTTGACAAAAACAAGAAAAAAAAATAACTATGCAAAATATTCAAACTATCCCTCTTGTATATTACATAGTAATACACAAGAGGGATAAATCATACAAAAAATGGATTTTACGCCAAAACCAAGACAGATATTAACAGTAATTGTTGATAAATAAATTGCAAAATACTTGACAAATGTCAAAACAATGTGTATATTTGCGAAAAATATTGAACAATGAAAATATTAAGTTTTAAAAAATACGGCGTAAAGCTAAAGGCGACAATTCAGGCAACAGGCAAGCTGGGATTCCCAAAAGGAACAAGTGAAGCCTTGGATTTCGCCAACAGAAAATATGTTACCTTCTCGCAGGGTGACGGTGGCGCGGAAGACCTATATATGGCAATCCACTCCAATGAGAATGAGGACACCTTCAAGATTAATATATCCAGTGGGTACTACAGCATAAACACTACTAGTTTATTTGACATACTGGGCATCAATTATCACGAAGGTACAGTGATTTTTGACTTAATAAGGGTTGCTGACTTGGACGAAGAGCTTTCTGGTGAAGTGTACAAAATGTCCAAGCGTGTAATCAGTAAAAACGAAAACGATATGGAAAGTTAACAGAGTAAGGGGACAAAAAAGCCCTTCACTGCTTTGGACGGGAGTGAAGGGCAAGTATAAAATCCTGAGTTCATGCGGTTGTTGAGGATTTTTAGTCCCCACTTTCAGGTTTTTGCGTTCTTTTTTATGCAAAAATAGCATTTTGTGCTCTTTTTTGCAAGAAAACACACATAAAAACCGCTCTTTTTTTTATGATTTAAAAATATTTTTTTCGTCATTTAAATTTATTTATTTTTTATATGACAAAACAGAATAAAAAAAATAAATCAAATTTGATTCTCGACTTATTTAATGGAGTCGTGAGTCATATTGAAACTAAAAAAAAGCGGATTTCTGACAACACTCGCATTCACAAAGAAATGCGTGCTAATGTTGTTGACAGATTACGTTACGAGAATTTACACTTGTCAGAAGGTATGACGTTTACCAGCGACAATGGATTCGCTCAATTGGAACCATATAATGGGCCTATACCTCCTTTGGGGAAAATCTATCCATATACAATGAAAAGTGCAGCAAAAGGAAGCGAGATTGGACTTCATTTCTTTGTGTACGACAGATATTTTGCTAAATCCCTATGGAATAGGTTAGAACAAATCACTAAGGGACTGGCTAGGTTTGATATTCTTTTTACGCCAGATTACTCATGTTTTGTTGATGCGCCCACGGTTTTTGTTAACAAAACGAGTATCTATAAAACCCGGTTTATTGGAGCGTATTGGCAAAAATGCGGCTTTAATGTAATACCGACAGCTACATACGGAGATGCAGATTCTTTTAGTTGGTGCTTTGAGGGACTTCCAGAAAATAGCATAATAGCTATCGGCAATGAAACTGTACGACTTAATGACCCATTTTCTGTTAAGTTGTGGCAATTAGCTGTCTTAGAATTGGAAAAACAGAAGAAACCGACTTTAATTATTATTTATGGTAAGCGTATCGAAGTACCAGGACTTAGTACGCCGACAATGTATTTTCCTGGATATGTTCAAACACATTTTAGAAATGGAAATTAAACAAAAACCACACGTAATGTGGCCCCATGATATTGCTTTATTTAATAGTATGGTCACAGAATTCTCATCAGAGAATGAAAAAGAATTTTTCGCAAAAATGAAGCAGAAGCAAGAATATGAATATACATGTGCAGGAGACCTTGTACTTAGTGAAGAGTCAAACGATTTGCACATATATATCGTACGAATTGACTATGACGAATATTTGTTAGGTAAAGTTGAAGATGGAAAAAAAAGTAACGAAACTCATTTCCAATCTCTTTATAATCTGCTTAACGCAGATCTTAAATCTTTATCTCTCCATGATGAGGAAATAACTTTACAAACATGGTTGCGAGAAATAGACTATAAAGGTGTAGAGTACGAACATAATTATGATTATATGTAATGGGAGGAGGATATCAGTATATTGAAACAGGAGGTTTCTCTGAATATTTGTATGAAACCGTTGGTAAAACCGAGAACATAAATGGCTTGCGTTGTAAAATGATACGACGTATTGATGGGAAAAAGGAACATGCACAGTTACCAAGCTATTCTAACACTTCTGATGTCTATCTTAGGCCCAATGCCGATGATATTGCAGTGCAAGCTAAGGTCTATGAGAGTCGCCGAATGATAGTTGATTTTGATTGGAGCCACACTCATGTCAACCAATCAGACGGACGTTTTTTTAAGGAAGGTGTTGTCCATGTACAAAAGTATCGCTTCGTTGGTGTAAACGATAAAGGGAAACACATCTTTGAAAGGATTAGTGGTGAAGCTCGTTTGATGAACAACGCTGAAATAAAAAAATATGGACCTGTTCTTAGAAAGTTTAACCCAAATGTAAAATTCCGTTAAGCTCTTTTTATAGTGGATATAGGAATTTCTGTACCTATATCCACTTGTTGATTTAATAGTTCATTGTTGCAAGCGTTGTTCAAAAAGTTCATTGAGCGGAACGGAGTGATTGCGTATCAAGTCATTGACCTTCGCGAACAGCGTATTGAAGATGTCCGGGTCAGTGGAAATAAAAGCAGACTCGTGTCGGTTTCCTCGCGTGAGGTTCTGCGAGGTAACGACAGCGACAGTGTCGCCACGGTCGGACTTCACGAGCAGAATCTTTGAGTGATTGTCCGCAAGGTAGGTACGCTCAATGACCTGCGTGATGAACGCCCACAGTTTGAGCGTCTTGTTCGTAGCCTTGTGGTCAAGCACCAGGTTGAAGCGCGACACATTCCCCGAACGCTCGATGAAGAAAAGCCTGCGAAGGAACTCCTCTGAAATCGAGAACGAGGTCTGCCACACTTCGGCATGCCCGACTTGCGAAAGGATCCAGTCAAGCACATCGGCTACCTGCAGCACATTGGAAAGGTACGCCTGGTAAGGTGCGTCCGCAAGCGGTCGCAGCACATCGCCTATTGACTGGTTCCTTTTCATTCCTGTCCGATGACGAAGTGGTCGTACCTATCCCAGTTAGAGTGGTATTGTTTGTCAAGCGCTATGAGTTCTTTGAGGAACGGATAGCGGTCGGAGTCCGGGCATATCTCTTTCGTGGGACCGAGACCAGACAGGAAACGCAACTGCAAGTGAATCTCCCTCATCCTGCGGAGCACGTCAAGGTTCTCGACATAGCAGGCTGCGATTTTCTCGGGAAGCGAGTCGTGGTCGTCACGCTTGGTGGCCTTGAGGTCCTTGATGAGAGTGGCGATGTCATCGGCATTGAGGTTGCCGTA
The DNA here is from genome assembly GCF_045598405.1 of Sodaliphilus sp. NCBI lineage: Bacteria > Pseudomonadati > Bacteroidota > Bacteroidia > Bacteroidales > Muribaculaceae > Sodaliphilus > Sodaliphilus sp. The sequence continues at coordinate 310 of NZ_JAZLLZ010000017.1, read as the reverse complement.
CTGGAAGAACTCGCTGCTGCATTTGTGGACGAGGTACATTGCCGACGAGTCGATGCTGATGCTGCTGGCACCGAGCGATGCGATGGTTGCCGCCGAAGCATTCATGCCCACGAAGTGGACTGATACGTCACCATGGGCGTTGAAGGCAGAAGCGATGCTGAGAGCAGTGGCGAGCGAGCCACCCAGAGAGTCGATGAGCACCGACACCGGCTTGCCGGCATTGTTGGCAAGGATATAGTCAACATAGTCACGGTCGAAGTCGCAACCGCCGACATAGCCTTTCAGGTGCAGGTTGTATGTGTGTTTTGCC
>NZ_JAZLLZ010000016.1:0-54905 GCF_045598405.1 Sodaliphilus sp. | reverse complement strand
GTTAAAGGTTAATGAAGTGTATGTTTTGATACTATAGGTTATTAACTTCCCAAATGCTATAATGGTAACATTTCTATAACCAATAAACAATAACCAATAACCTTTCAAATTGAGCAAGTTAGCAACTTGCGAAAGTTGAATAATTTAGTATAACACTATGGCTAAGATTACCAACAAGGAGTATGCAGTGCCGTTCGTGCTGGTTACGACCTTGTTCTTCATGTGGGGTTTTGCCCGCTCAATACTTGATGTGCTCAACAAGCACTTCCAGCAGATACTGGACATCACCATAGCTCAAAGCACGGGAATACAGGTGACGACTTATCTTGCCTATTTCTTGATGGCTATTCCTGCGGGGTTATTCATCAATCGATTTGGTTACAGGCGTGGGGTCGTCTTCGGGCTCTCCTTGTTTGCATTGGGTGCATTCTCGATGGTCGTTGCTAGCGGAATGTGCCGCTTCGAGGTGTTTCTTGCCGCCCTGTTTGTGATAGGGTGTGGCTTGGCATTCCTCGAGACGAGCGCTAATCCTTATAGCACAGAACTTGGACCGCAGGAAACCTCGTCAAGTCGATTGAACTTGTCGCAGGCATTCAACGGACTGGGTAGCAGTCTGGCACCGGCACTTGTGGGCGGATTCCTCTTTGCCGGAGGGTCGGTTGATTTGCCCTACATGGTGATGGGGGCAGTTGTCGTTGTCGCTGCTATTGTGTTCTCAATGGTGAAACTGCCAGAGATAAAGCACGATGACAGTGATGCCGAGAATGAGCAGTCGGGTCTCGGCAACCTTGCCATGCTGATAAAGAACAAGACTTTCATGCTGGGTCTTGTAGCGTTGCTGTCCTATGAAGTAGCCGAGATTTCCATCAACAGCTATTTTGTGCATTTCACCACGGGCATGGGATGGTTTGACAATGGCACCGCATCCACTGTGCTCACTGTGGCGCTGATGTGTTTCATGGTGGGGCGTTTTGTGTGCTCGGGCATCATGCAACGAGTGCGTGCCGAGCGTGTGCTTCTCGTGTGTGCAGTGGGCACAGTGCTTTGCATGGCCATGGTGCTGCTGTGCGGCAACTCCCGCCTAGGACTATATGCGCTCATTGCCAACTATGCTTTTGAATCGATAATGTTCCCCACTATTTTTGCACAGTCGCTCAAAGGTTTAGGGTCACTCACCAAGACGGCCTCATCGATGCTCATGATGACTCCTGTGGGCGGTTGCGCGTTCCTTGTTGTGGGATTGGTGGCCGATGCTGCTGGGTTCATTGCTCCGTTCTTTATCCCGCTAGCTGCATTTATCATAGTTCTCATTTACACACTTACCATTAACAGAAAAAACAATGCGTGACGACATCTGCTGCATAGGCCACATAACTCATGACCGCATCATCACTCCGCGACTCGTGGCCGAACTCCCCGGAGGCTCAACTTACTATTTCTCCCACGGCATCAGTCACCTGCTTGATGAGTGTTCGGGCTTGACCTACAGGCTCGTGGCATCGCTTGCCCAGGAGGATATGCAAGCCGTGGACGACATTCGTGCCCGTGGTATAGAGGTGGAGGTGGTGCCTAGCAGCCACACCGTGTTCTTTGAGAACATATATGGCGATAATGTGAACGACCGCAAGCAGCGAGTGCTTGCCAAGGCCGACCCGTTCACCGTGGAGTCTCTTGCCAGAGTAGATGCCCGTTACATAGTGCTAGGCTCATTGCTTGCCGACGATTTCCCGCTCGACGTGGTGAAGATGCTTGCCGGTCGCGGCACTCTCGTGGTTGATGCCCAGGGGTACTTGCGTGAGGTGCACGGCGACAAGGTGCATGCATGTGACTGGGCCAACAAAGAGGAATTTTTGAAATACATAGACATTCTCAAGGTTAACGAGCATGAGGTGCGCGTGGTGAGCGGCGAGGAAGACCTGCTGCTGGGTGCGCGTCGCCTAGTGGAGTGGGGTGTAAAGGAAGTGCTGCTCACGCTGGGAAGCCTAGGCAGTTATGTGGTGACTGCCGATGAGACAATCGCCATACCTGCGTTTGCCCCGCGTGAAGTGGTTGATGCCACTGGTTGTGGCGACACCTATGTGATGGGCTATTTGTTTAAGCGCGTGCAAGGGTGCGGCATCAAGGAGGCTGCCACATTTGCCGCAGCGGTGAGCACGGTGAAGATTGAGAAAACCGGGCCGTTCACGGGCACACAGGCTCAAGCCCTGGCACGCATCTAGTAATTATTTATCAACACTCAATCATCGAGGGTTGACGCGTAGTAGTGGTAATCGTTGGAAACCACTGATATAAACGTGTAGGGATCCATACCCATGGGATCTATGCCCAGGTGGTTGATGATCTTGTTGGCTAGTTGTCGCACCAGTTCGTCGCGATTCTTGTTCTCGGTGTAATAGGTGCGTGAGATGAGTTCCACTTGATTGAGTGTGAGGTTTGCCGCCTCGGGGTAGGTGGGTTTGTAGCCTTGGGTCACAAAGTGCGTGTCGGTGAGCAAGTAACTGTAGTTGTTGGTCTTATTGATTTTGAGCACTACAGTTCCAGCCGCAAGGTCTCCCATGCGCTGGTTGTTGGTGGTGAAAAGCACGAAAAGCACGCCTATGCCGCTCACGTCAATGAGTGAGAACAGCCACCTCATGGTATATGCGCCTATCGATGGTGTGGTGCCGTCGAGCATTTTCACTTGTATCTTCATGATTTTCTTGCCTAGGCTCTGACCGCGGTTGAAGGTCTCGCACAGCGGGTGGTAGAAGAGGCCGGGAAGCATGATGAACAATACGATTAAAACCAATACGTAGTCTTCAATCCCTAGTCTTTCAACGAGGTCAAGGATTTGGGTCAATATGAAAATATAGGTTATGACACCATAGACAAAACTAAGGAAGACGTAGTCAATAATATATGCTGCAATACGTTCTCCTATGCTGGCAGGGGTTTGACTGATTGACACATATTGTCCTGTAATTATCTGTGAGGTGGCCATGTAAATCAAATTAATCTTAAAAAACACATATTTTATCGCAAAAGTAATGATTTTTTTAGTATATTTGCACAAAATACAACAAAAAAAACACAAAAGCAATTTATCAGCATGAGAGAAGCAGTATTCATCAAGCAGAATCTGCGCAAGTGGAAAGAATATGAACAGGTGATAGATAGTGCCGAGGACGAATCTCCCGACAGACTTGCCGACATATATACCGACTTGACTGCCGACCTGGCATTTGCCCAGACGCAGTATCCCAAATCGCGTGTGACCGAATACCTCAACGGCTTGGCATTGCTGCTGCACAACAGCATCTATGACGGACGCCGCGAGAAGTGGTCGCGCATCAAGGACTTTTGGCTCTATGAGGTGCCTAGGGCCGTGTATGACTCACGCAAGGCATTGTGGATTTCACTCGTTGTGTTCCTTGTGAGCACAGCAATGGGTGTCATCTCTCAACTTGGCGATAGTGATTTTGCCCGAGTGATTCTGGGTGACTATTATGTAGATATGACAATCCGGAACATACAGTCGGGGCATCCCACCGATGTGTATAACACACAGTCGCAGATGCCCATGTTCTTGAGCATAGCCTATAACAACATCATGGTGAGCTTCAACGGTTTTGTCCTGGGTATATTCACAAGCTTGATGCCCGGGTATTACCTATTTGCTAACGGCATCATGTTTGGCTGTTTCTCATTTTTCTTCTATGAGTATGGCGTGTTTGGCGAGAGCTTGCTCACGGTGATGCAGCATGGCACGCTTGAATTGTCGGCCATCGTCATCGCTTGCGGCGCAGGCATCACGATGGGCAACTCATGGCTTTTCCCTGGCACCTATAGCCGCATGAGGGCATTCCTCATGGGAGCGAAACGAGGCATGAAGATAGTGATAGGCCTTGTGCCTGTGTTTCTTGTGGCGGCATTTATCGAGGGATTTTTCACCCGCGAGACAGGATTGCCCATAGCTATACGCATCGCTGTGGTGGTGATCAGCGCGGCTTATATCATTGGATATTTCATCGTGTGGCCCGCAATTTTGCACCGCAGGAGTACTAAAAAGACCGAGCAACTATGAAGAAGCGTGATAAACAACCCGAGAAGATAATGCTATATTCTCAACGCACGTCGGGCGAGAATGTTAACGCTGCCCTCGACTTTGTTAAGGGCAACTGGCGTTGCTGGCTCAAGTATATCACCGTGTTCACGTTGCCGTTCTGCATAATCCTGGGCATGGCTGTTGATATCTACATTGACCAGATGATTAATGACGGTATCCTGGGCGAACTCGATTTCTTCGGCTCTGTGTCGGCGATGAGCATCTATGTCGTTGCCCTGGCAATAGTGTGTGCTGTGACCATTGCGTTGCTCAAGATACATCAGCAGCGGGAAAATGGACTTGACGGCATAACGATCAAGGAATTATGGCCCGTGTTACGTCAATGCCTCATTCGCATCATTCCCAGCGCGCTCTTTGCCTCCGTCGTGATTGTGCCGCTATACATTTTCTTGAATGTGATTTTGCTCTTTGTCTTGCCCGGAATCGGATTGATAGTGTCTTATTGCATGGTGCTCCCAGTTTTGATGATTCCCATCGTTTATCTTTATGAAAGCAAGACGGAGTTTAGAGAATCAATATCAAGAGGATTCAAGCTGGGATTTTCCCAGATCATCAGATTGGGTCTCGTGGGATTTCTCATCTTGATTGTGTCGCTGATGGCAGGAGGCGCCTTGTCGATACTCTATGCGTTGGTAATGGTGATAAAGGAGGAGTTGTTTAATGGCTATGACTTCATGAGCACTCTGATGGACCTCTTTACCCATGTGATGTGTGTGGCCGACACGCTTGTGATGATGCTTGGCGTTTCAATCAACGTCCTAGCTGTTGCATTCCACTATGGCAGTGTTGCCACTGAGAAAGATGACGCCTCGCTTGAGGTGGAAATTAGTAATTTTGAAAAGTTGTAATAAGTTATGAGTACGCAACTTACCGACACGATAATTGCTAACCAAGAAGTTATCGAGGCAATTCGCAACAACTCTGCCTATGCCTACGAGAAGCAGGTCGTTCCGAATAAGAAGTCATTTATCGATCATATTCTAAACGCTATAGGAGACCTGCTGAATTCGCTCATTCCTGATGTGAGTCCAAAAGATCCCGAAAACAACATGTTGTGGATCGTTATCACGCTGGGAGTAATCTTGGTTGTGATATTGCTCGTGGCTCACTTCAAGTTCAACTTGTTCAAGTTTGCAAGGAAAACAAAAGTTGAGAAGGATTATGAAGTGGAACTCGAGGACATCAACACTATTGAGTTTGACACGTCAATCGCCCGTGCACTTGCGGCAGGCGATTATCGCGCAGCATGCCGCTATATCTACCTCAAGACGCTCAAGGCGTTGAGCGACTCGGGTGCAATCGACTGGAAGATATTCAAGACTCCGTTGCAATACACCCGCGAGGTGCGCGACAGTGAGTTCCGCACGCTCACCAATCATTTCTTGCGCATCAGGTATGGCGACTTTGATGCCACCCGCGCTCTCTTCGACGAGATGAGTGCCCTGCACGACGTGATCGTAGAGAAGTATGCGGCAACCGGAGAGCCTGCTGTTACCCAAGCAAGCGATGAGAAAGGAGGAAACGAGGCATGAAAAATACCTATATTTTCATAACAGCGATTGTGCTGTTGTTCGTGGGTGTGCTGTTGCTTGAGAGCGTATTGCCGATGAACTTTGATTGGGGAGAAAATTATGACCATGCTTCCGATCAACCCTTCGGATGCAAACTCTTTGATCAGGTAATGGAGAAATCATTGCCTAAAGGCTATGTAGTGGACGGCCGCACACAAGCCGAGTGGTCGCGCATCGACACAACACGCCTCACGTTTATTGAGGTGGGTGGTTATGTTGACTGCGAGTATGTTGAGACGCTTCTCGACCGCGGTGACAATGTGCTTATTGCTGCTGGTCTTACTTCGACCTGTATTGATTTGGGATTTGATGCTGTGGATTCTTACACTTATCTTAGTTCGCTTAGGCGAAATGAAGCCATGCCCGTGAAATGGTGTGCCGATGGCGTGACATTCCCGCTTAATGGTGCATTTGTGTCGGGTGGTGGTGTGAGCCATGACACAACGTTCACTATTATAGCAGACTACCCGAGGGATGGGTATGGAATACACATAGGTCTGGAAAAGGATTTTCAAGAAAAGAATAAACCATATAACTATGATGATAGCGTTGCCACTAGTGATGACTACGATGAGTATGTTGTTCCTGATGATTACGATGCTGATGATTACGATGCAGAGTACTTGAGGCAGACGCTTGCTGTGATGAAAGACTATGGCAAGGGCAAGGGACGCCTGGTAGTTGTGGGTTGTCCTTACTTGTTCACTAACTATGCTATGCGCGACACTGCCATGCAGATTCTGTCGATGCGATTCATTTCGCTTGTGGCGCAGTACCCGGTGGTGCGCATCGACTCATCGACTAGAATATATGCGGGAGGCGAAGACGAGGAGTATGCCGAGAAGGTGAAGTATTCTTCATTGCGCTACTTCCTCTCGCATGCGCCGCTGCGATGGGCACTGTATCTCTTGCTGTTTACCATCGTTGCCGGCATGGCATTCACCGTGCGCCGACGCCAGCGTGTCATCCCGGTGATTAAACCGCCTGTCAACTACACAATGGCTCTGGTGCACCACTTCGGCTCGCTTTACTTCAACCGGGGCGACCACCACGACCTGGTGTGCAAGAAATATATGTACTTTGCCGACACTTTGCGCCGCGAAGTGATGGTCGATGTCGATGACCTTGACCACCTTGAAGGGGAGGTGGCTATACTCTCGGCCCACACCGGCATTGAAGCAGTGTTGTTGAGGAAACTCCTCGACGAGGTGCACATGAATGTGTATGGCGAGCACAAGTTAAGCGCACGCCAGATGGTGCGCATCATTGACATGATGAACGATATTCAATCTAAAATTTAACTTGATAATAAAAACAAAAATATAAAAGAAGATATGGAACAAATGGAACAACAGCGTCTTGACTTGAGTCAATTCTCGCAACGCGTAGATGAATTGCGTGATCGCATAGGCAAAATCATTGTAGGACAGGAAGAAGTTGTGGACCTTGTGCTGACGGCTATCATTGCCGACGGACATGTGCTGCTTGAGGGTGTGCCTGGTGTGGCCAAGACTCTCATGGCCCGCGTCATTTCGCGTCTGGTTGACTCCGAATTCAGCCGCATACAGTTTACCCCCGACCTGATGCCTAGCGATGTGCTGGGAACCACGGTGTTCAACATGCAGTCGTCGCAGTTTGATTTCCATCCTGGACCCGTGTTCAGCGACATCGTGCTCGTGGATGAGATTAACCGCGCTCCCGCCAAGACACAGGCTGCCCTCTTTGAGGTGATGGCCGAGCGCCAGGTGAGTATCGACGGCACCACACACCGCATGGGTGACCTATATACAATCATTGCAACCGAGAACCCCGTGGAGCAAGAAGGTACCTACCGCCTGCCCGAGGCACAGCTCGACCGCTTCATGATGAAAATCGTGATGGGTTATCCCACTGCCGACGAGGAAGTTGAAGTGCTTAATCGTCACCAGAACAACTCTAAACTGGTGAAACTTGAAGGCATTGAGCCGGTGATCACACGCGCACAGCTGCTTGAGTTGCGTGCCATGATGGACCGTGTGCTGGTTGACCCGTCGCTGTTGCGTTACATCGTCAACATTGTGCAGCAGACCCGCAACAGCCGCACCGTGCTGCTGGGTGCGTCACCGCGTGCGTCGGTGGCTATGCTCCAGGCTTCCAAGGCTTTCGCGCTTTTGCATGGGCGCGACTTCGTGACCCCCGACGACATCAAGGCTGTCACTCCCTCTATCCTGCAGCACCGCATCATGCTCTCGGCCGATGCCGAGATGCAAGGCTACACCGTGGCAAAGGTTGCACAGACCCTCATCGACAAGATTGAAGTACCCAAGTAATCAATACTCTTAACAGTAAACGATGTTTATTCGTGCACGATTTTATTATATAGTCGTTGTCATCATCCTCACGCTTGGTGCAGGTCACTGGTGGTCGCCGCTCTTTGTGGTGGGCAAGGTGATGCTTGCGTTGCTTGCGCTTGTGTTTGTTGCCGACTGCGTGCTGCTGTGGCATCGTCGTGGCATCACTGCTTCGCGTGAGTGCTCCGAGCGTTTCTCCAATGGCGATGAGAACGACGTGCTGCTACACATCGATAGCACCTATGCCATGGGCGTGAAGCTGGACGTGATAGACGAGATTCCTCCGGTGTTCCAGCGTCGCGACATCCAGTTCGCCATGTCGCTGGCAGCTGGGCAGAGCGGCAGCATCACTTACAAGCTGCGTCCCACAGAGCGTGGCGTGTACTCGTTTGGTAAGATAAGGGTGTTTGCAAGGTCGTTCCTGGGGATGGTGATGCGCCGTTACACGTGCGGGGAACCTCTGGACGTGAAAGTTTATCCCAGTTACTTGATGCTCAACCGCTACGAGCTGCTTGCCATGCGCAACAACCTCACCGAGCTGGGCATTAAGCGCATACGCCGCGCAGGCAATAACACCGAGTTTGAACAAATCAAAGACTATGTGCAGGGCGACGATTATCGCACTATCAACTGGAAGGCAAGCGCGCGCCGCCACCAGCTCATGGTCAACGTCTATACCGACGAGCGCTCGCAGCAGATTTATAACGTGATCGACAAAGGCCGCGTCATGCAGCAGGCTTTCGACGGGATGACGCTGCTTGACTACAGCATCAATGCTTCGCTCATGCTTTCATACGTGGCCATTCGCAAGGAAGACAAAGCTGGACTTGTGACTTTCGATGACGAGCTGGATTCTTATATCCCAGCCGACAAGCGTCCTGGCTACATGCAGAACATTCTCGAAGGACTGTATGCACAGGAGACGACATTCGGCGAGAGTGACTACTCATCGCTCTGTGTCAACGTTAACCGCTTGATAAGCAAGCGCAGTCTGCTCGTGCTCTATACCAATTTCTCTGGGGTGGCATCGCTCAACCGCCAGTTGCCTTATCTGCGCCAGCTCAACAAGCGCAACCGTCTGCTTGTGGTGTTCTTTGCCGATGCCGAGCTTGTGGATTATCTCAAGAAACATCCGGCCGACACCGAGGAATACTACCACCACGTCATTGCCGAGAAGATGGCCTACGAGAAGCGTCTCATCGTGAACACGTTGAGGCAGCAAGGCATCTACGCACTGCTCACCACTCCCCAAAATCTCTCTATCGACGTCCTCAACCGTTATCTCGAAATGAAGAGCCGCAACCTCTTCTAGTTTGCACAGCATGGAATCAATTAAATACATATATAAAATAGGTTATGGTCCGTCAAGCAGCCACACGATGGGACCCAAGGCTGCTGCCGAGCGTTTCAAGGCATTGCACCCGGGAGCAGCGTCTTTCACTGTGTATCTCTATGGTTCGCTGGCTGCGACGGGCAAAGGACACATGACCGACAAGGCTATCGTTGACGTGCTTAGCACTGTGGGAAAAACCTCTATCAAATGGGAACCCGCAACCGTGTTGCCTTTTCACACTAACGGAATGAAGTTCACCGCACTCGATGCCCAGGGCACCGTGATGGGCGAGAAAACCTATTACTCGATAGGTGGCGGCGACATCGTGGAGGAAGGGCAAGAAAGGGTAGAGCACCCCGATATTTACAAACTCCACACTATCAAGGACATCAAAGCATGGTGCCAGCGCACTGGACGCACCTATTGGGAATATGTGGATCAGCATGAAGGCAGCGAGATATGGGACTACCTGCATGAAGTGTGGCAGGTGATGAAGGAAAGCATTCAGCGCGGACTCGAAGCCGAGGGCGTGCTGCCAGGCGGACTGGGTGTGCGACGCAAAGCGGTGAGCTACTACGTCAAGTCGTCGGGCTACACCGGCAGCCTCAAGAGCCGTGGCACAGTGTTTTCCTATGCGCTTGCAGTGATTGAGGAAAACGCATCGGGCGGCAAGATTGTCACAGCACCCACATGTGGCTCGTGCGGCGTGCTACCTGCTGTGCTCTATCACTTGCACAAGACCAAAGATTTCTCCGAGCAACGCATTTTGCGTGCTCTGGCCACAGCCGGCATCTTTGGCAACGTGGTCAAGGCCAACGCATCGGTCTCGGGTGCCGAAGTGGGGTGCCAAGGCGAGGTGGGAGTGGCTTGCGCTATGGCTGCCGCTGCTGCCAACCAACTCTTTGGCGGCACTCCGTCGCAAATCGAGTATTCGGCCGAGATGGGGCTTGAACACCACCTCGGGCTCACATGCGACCCTGTGTGCGGACTCGTGCAGATCCCATGCATAGAGCGTAACGCCTATGCCGCTGCCAGAGCACTCGACGCCAACCTGTATTCAACCTTCAGCGACGGCCAGCACTCGGTGAGTTTCGACCGCATTGTCGAGGTCATGAAACAGACCGGCCACGACCTGCCGTCGCTCTACAAGGAAACCTCCCAAGGCGGCCTAGCAGTAATAAAAAAATAAAATCCCAGAGGAACAAGTGTAAGTAGAAGGATAAGTAGAAGACTGTCGCACGAGCCCCTCCAGTCAGTTCTCGCTTTGGCAAGCAAGCCCCCGTGCCAGCAGCGTCAGCTGCTGGTCCCGCTGCTGGTTCCCGCTGCTGGTTCCCGCTGCTGGTCCCGCTATCGGTTCAGTTCAGTTCTCGCTTCGGCAAGCAAGCCCCCGTGCCAGCAGCGTTAGCTGCTGGTCTCGTTGCTGGTTCCGTTGCTGGTCCCCGTTGCTGGTCCCGTTGCTGGTCCCCGCTATCGGTTCAGTTCTCGCGGTTTCTCCCGCGAGCCTTGTGCCATTGAAATTATCCCTTCGAGGTGAGTTCCAGACCCACGATGCCCACGAGGATGAGCAGGGCGAAAAACATTCTGAGCAGCGATGCCGAGTCGTTGAAAAACGCGATGCCCAGCACGAATGTGCCCACGGCACCTATACCCGTCCACACGATGTAAGCCGTGCTCACAGGTATAGTACGCTGCGCCAGGTACAGGAACACACCGCTCAACGCCATACTGACGACGGCGAGCGAGATGTAGGTCCAGAACCGCTCGGGGTGGAGCCCCGAGAGTTTGAACCCCAGCGGCCAGCCCACCTCAAAGACTGCTGCTATTATAAGATATAACCACGCCGACATTATTTTGCTTCGAGATGTTTGAGAATCTGCTCGGCGTGTATTTTGGTCTTGATTTCCTTGGGCGTGAAGATTTTCTCTATAACGCCTTCCTCGTTGACCAGATAGGTGGTGCGCAGGGTGCCCACTGTGCGTCGGCCGCATGCCACCTTCTCGCCCCATGCGCCCAACTGCTGGAGCAAAGTGGTCTCTACATCGGCGATAAGTGGGAATTCAAGCCCTTGTGCGTCGGCAAACTTCTTCTGCAACGCCTGGCGGTCTTTGCTCACGCCTATGATTTCATATCCTGCGGCAGCCAGTTGCTCCTTGTGGGCCTGCAGTGAGCACGCTTCGGCGGTGCAGCCGCTAGTGTTAGCCTTGGGATAAGTGTAAAGCACAATCTTGCGACCACGGTAATCGCTGCTTTTAATCTCACGTCCCTCCTGGTCAATGCCCAGAACTTCAGGAATTTTGTCTCCTACTTGCATTATTCTGTATTGTTATTGTACGTATATGTGTTTCAATAATTAAAATAACGGGAAAGAACCCAAAAAGTCTTTCCCGTTAGATCCTTACTGATTATAGCAATCAGAACTTATAGTTCGCGCCTATGCCGAATACACCCTGGTCAATGTCCTTCATGATTGAGTGACGATACTCAAGAGTCAATCCCACGTGCTCAGTGAGCTTATACTCAGCACCTGCACCAAGGTTCAAGCCAAATGCGTTGTCGTTGAACTTATCCTTGTCGCCTTCAATTCCGTGGTCCTTTAAGAATTTGTCGGCGTCAAACGTCGATCTAGCGTAGCTCAGACCCACGATAGGATAGATGTAGAGCCTCTGCTGGTACAGGTTCACGAGATACTCAGCGTTGAGGTTCATGTCCCACATGTTCACATAGTCCTTCTGGAAGAAGTAGTTCATGCCAAATTCACCACGCACATGGTCGATGGGAGTGTATTGAATACGTGCTCCGACACCGAAATTCTTAATTCCGCTGCCGTAAATGAAATTGGCGCCCACAGCGAAGTCACCCTTATCGACTTGCGCGCTGGCTGCACCCATGCCGAGGATTGCAGCACAAAGGATTGCGATAATTTTCTTCATAATCTTAATGTATTTTAATGTTATCAGTGATGCAAAGTTACAATAAAATTATTGGTTAGTCAAAAAAAAGAACAAAAAATGGCCGAAAAAGTGCAGTAAACTTGTGTGATTGAAAAGTTTTTACTAATTTTGCATTCGATTTCAAGGCAGGCAACAACGCTTTTTCCCGTTAGTCCTGTTCTGTGACCCCTGATCGTTGAAACTTCGATGTTCCTTGTGATGATGCTAAAACCAAGGGCATAAAGCGTAGGACGATATTAAATAGGTTAATCTCACAACCTCTACTCGCAGCGGCTTCTCCCCGGTGCGAATGACTGTGAACGTTAACCCCTGGAATATTGTGCTACAGTGGAGTGCCGAGTAGCTGTCTTGAAATTGAGTTAAATCAAGATTTTAAAACAACATTTGAAGATAACAACGTATGTCTAAAGTTTGTCAAATCACAGGCAAGAAGGCGATTACAGGTAACAACGTATCGCACTCAAAGAGAAGAACCAAACGTAAATTCAACGTTAACGTGTTCAACCGCAAATTCTTCTGGCCCGAGACTGGTCAATGGATCCGCCTCACCGTTTCGGCTGCAGGTTTGCGCAACATCAACCGCATGGGTTTAGATGCAGCTCTCAAGAAAGCAGCTGCTGAGGGTCACTTAACTGAAATTAGAACATTAGAAAAGTAAAAAACTATGGCAAAGAAAGCTAAAGGCGATAGAATTCAAGTCATCCTCGAATGCACTGAACAAAAGGCTAGCGGTGTTCCCGGAATGTCTCGTTACATCACTACAAAGAACCGCAAGAACACAACTGAGCGCTTAGAGCTCAAGAAGTACAATCCGTACCTCAAGAAAGTAACTGTACACAAAGAAATCAAATAATATACTGAATTATGGCAAAGAAAGTAGTTGCAACCCTTCAGACCGGTGAAGGTCGTAATTTCAGCAAGGTTATCAAGATGGTCCGCTCGGCCAAGACTGGTGCCTATGTTTTCGAGGAGAGAATGGTACCCAACGACAAGGTACAAGACGCTCTCAAGTAATTGAACAATCATTCAACCCAATACCAGCCCTGACGCAACCCCGCGCCAGGGCTCTTTTTAGTATATACCCAAACACACCGCGTTGATAAGAAATTATGGATCAGCAGATTTTTCCGGTTGGTGAAGTATAGTGGATCAGCGGTTAATTGACGACGGAGTCGTCACATTGCATCGTAACCGATGGCCGTAGACCGTCGGAGCAAAGGAACAGATAGCAACCGACCTCGAAGGGGTCGCACTTTCCGAAATTATTGTTGTCTGGTAAAAAAAGAAAATATTATATTATGTTATTATTGCTACGCATAGAAAATAGCGGATCAGCTTGCTCCGCAAGCAAAATGGAATTACTTCATAGATAAGTAATATTAATTTGTGGACGGAGTCCACCTATTAAGGGAGCCCTTTTTTTTGCCAATGGACTATATCATATCTGACGGTGTTTGATGATGTTGTAGTAAATGTCGTAACTTTTACTGGACACTAACTAATAAAAAAATTAGCGACTTTTCTGGTGAATAATTGACGACGGAGTCGTCACATTGCATCGTAACCGATGGCCGCAGGCCGTCGGAGCAAAGGAACAGATAGCAACCGACCTCGAAGGGGTCGCACATACTTGCGAAACTTATCACATACCATAAAGGCAAGGTCTGTGTGTGTCACTTATATCCCAACCATATCGTCCTGCACTCGCAGGCCTTCCTTGATTGGTGAGGCAAGAAATGGAAGGGTAGAGTAGGTGAAACATCCCTCTTGGGATGTGATATGGTAGGCAGCCATGCTGGCATGTCATGGGTACGCCTGCATAGCTGTAAAAAATATATCCGTTTTTCTTTGCTATGTCCGATTATTTGTGTAATTTAGCGCAGTAATTAACTAACAAAGGAAAATTGATAGTTATCTGTAATTTTATAAAACAGATGCCTATACCTTTAATTTGATGCTTATGATAAAAGACACTATTATTTCCCATATTAGAGTTGTAGAGAATGATGAGACACGTTGGGCAATACAGACCAATGCTGAACATCTTGAAGGAGTAGCATCACTGGCTGAACTTTATGCCAATGAGTTTGGCATGGGTTCGCTGGGACGAATTATGGGGTTACTACACGACAAAGGCAAAGAAAAGTATGAATTTCAGCAGTATATCCGTGACGTAAACGGTATTCCTGGGTGTAAAAAATATACGCAAGTAGGAAAACGCCACGCCTATGTGGGCGCATTGATTCTTAAGAAATTATACCCAATTCTTGATTCGTTGTGTGTTAATCCTATTATGGGGCATCATGCGGGTTTGTACGATAAAGATGTATTGCAAGAAAATGAGAAACAATTGATACCTGCTGATGTTACTCCTGTCCAAGCAGATGTTAAGGTAGAAATGCCATCATGGTTTAATCCTAACATTTTACGCATTAAAGATGTACATCACATAGTGCGTATGCTGTTCTCTTGCCTTGTTGATGCTGACTTCATCGACACTGAACGTTTTATGAATCCTGCTGCAAGCGAAGCGCGTGGTAATAAAAAAACGTTGACACAGCTCAAATCCTCTTTGGAGCAATTCTTGACCAAACTATCATGTGCGAAAGAAACTCCCGTAAACAAGCTGCGTCAGTCTATTCAAGAGCGTTGCAAGCTGATGGCCGAAGGAGAGAAAGAATTTTACAGTCTAACAGTACCCACTGGAGGAGGAAAAACAATCTCATCGCTAGTGTGGGCTATTAACCATGCGTTGCACAACGGTCAAAAACGCATCATCATTGCTATACCTTATACCAGCATTATCGTTCAAACTGCTGCGGTATTGAAACATATATTTGGCGAAGAAAATGTGCTGGAGCACCACAGCAACACCGACCCCGAGAAGATAAAAGACGACAGCCTGCGCCATAAAATGCGTCTTGCGATGGAGAATTGGGATTATCCCATAATTGTGACTACCAATGTGCAGTTGTTTGAGTCGATGTTTTCAAGTAAACCTTCGTCATGCCGCCGCTTGCACAACATTTGCAACAGTGTTATTATCCTTGACGAGGTGCAGACGTTGCCCACCGATTTCTTGCAACCCATAGTGGACTCGTTGCAAACGTATCACAAAATCTTCGGAGTATCGGTTTTGCTGACGACTGCAAGTCAACCCATATTGAGCGGTGTGATTAAGGGGTGTAACCCTCGTGCACAGTTCACGGCCATTGATGGCATCCGGGAGATTATCCCTGATGAGTTTTGTCTTCATGACAAATTGCGTCGTGTGGATTTGTGTATAGACAATACTAGCAGGACTTATGATGACATTGCAGCCCAACTCACACAACATGACCGAGTGTTGTGCATTGTGAACACTCGCCGTGATGCCAAGGAGATTTATACCCGCTTGCCCCAAGAGGGGATTACTTTGCACATTTCGCGCATGATGTGTCCCCAGCATGTGAGGGCAACTATTGAGCATGTCAAGCAAGCACTTTCTGATGATTCAAATACAATCGTACGCGTGATTGCCACACAACTCATCGAGGCGGGTGTCGACATCGATTTCCCTGTCGTATATCGTCAGGAGAGTGGCCTTGACTCGGTACTCCAGGCGGCAGGACGATGCAATCGCGAGGGACGTATGGATAGAGGAGTTACACATGTGTTTAGCCTCACTGCCGAGCGAGCCTTGCCACGCGGCAGCATGAGCGACGCTAATAATGCACGCCTCGCTATGGGCAACGACCACGACTGGTTCTCGCCGCAAGCAATGACAGAGTATTTCAGACAACTGTATTGCCGCAAAGAATCATTTGACAAAAAGGATATAGCACATTACCTATACAGTCCAAATGCAATGTACATAGCAACTGCGGCTAAGGAGTTTCGCTTGATTGAGGATAACGGATTTACTCTAATCGTCAATTATGGTGATAGTCCGCAACTTGTAGCTCAATTAAAGACTGAAGGTCCCTCTTATCAACTGATGAAGAAACTTTCAATGCTTTCGGTAACGGTTCATGAACGAGACATGAAGAAGATGACCGAAGCTGGTCTTGTGGAAGAAGTGATTGAGGGTGTGTATTTTGTACCCGATAGGGCACAGTATGACGACCATGTAGGTTTGTGCACCGACAGTCACTGGATGGAAGAAATATTAATAGTGTAAACAACAATAAAACTATACATTTTATGGAATATACCGACAAAGAATTTTGCCTGGAGGTGTGGGGCGACATGGCATGCTTCACCCGCCCGGAGCTCAAAGTGGAGCGAGTGAGCTACGATGTTATCACGCCATCGGCAGCGCGAGCTATCTTTGAAGCGATTTTCTGGAAACCCGCCTTCAGGTGGCAGGTAACCAAGATTGAAGTGCTGTCGCCCATCAAGTGGACGTCTATAAGACGCAACGAGGTGGGGGCGCTGGCTAGTAAATCTCCAATTTATATCGAGGACAAGCGTCAGCAGAAGAATTCACTCCTTCTCAAGGATGTGCATTACCGCTTGTGGGCTAAACTTGTTTTCATTCCCCAGCGTGACCGCAAGGAGGAAAAGCGCACTAGCAATGATGAAAATCCCATGAAGTACTACGAGATGTTTGAACGCCGAGCTTCAAAAGGGCAGTGTTTCAACCAACCTTATCTCGGCTGCCGTGAGTTCTCGGCATCATTCCGCTTGGTAAACGCTGGCGAAGCACTTACACCCGCCATCCCCGAGGACCGAGACCTGGGCATAATGCTTTATGATATGGACTTTACTAACCCCAAGGACATACAAGCCATGTTCTACCGCGCCCGCATGGAGCAAGGCGTGATTGTAGTCCCCGACAAAGACAGTGAGGAGGTGCTGAGATGATACTTAAAGCATTATATGACTATTATAATAGGTGTGACAACATGCCTGCCTATGGAATGGAAGAAAAGCAGATTGGTTTTTTATTGGTTATTGACCATAGCGGCAAATTCCTGAGATTTGAGGATTGCCGCATAGATAAAGATACTGCCAAAACATTTCTAGTCAAGAAAATGATAGGTCGCACAAGTGCTGTAGCTCCTAATTATTTGTATGATAACAGTTCCTACGTTTTTGGGTATTCAACCAAAGAAAACGGAAAAGAACAACAATGTTTTGACGCTTTCAAGGCCGAGGTCGAATCAATTGCACAACAATTTCCCGAGAATGACGATTTAAAAGCTTTGTGTCTTTTTTACGAAAAAAGCCGAGATGAAATCCTGAATGAACTTGAGCGAGACACATTATGGAGTGAGGTTATCAAGAATTTAGGAAAGAAATTCTCTTTCTTCTCATTCCGTATTGAAGGCGACACAAAGATAATTGCGCAAAAGCGTGAAATACTGCAGTTAGAAGTCCCTGTTTCCTCTGGTGATGGTACAAGTATTTGCTTGGTGTCAGGCATAAAAGGTGTTCCCGTAGAAACAACCACTGCTACCATGGTCCCTGGTAGCCAAGCAACGGCTAAATTGGTCTCTTTTCAAGTTAGTTCAGGATACGATTCTTACGGGAAAAAGAAAGGCTACAATGCGCCCATCAGTGAGGCGGCCGAGTTTGCTTACACAACGGCACTCAATACTCTTCTAAGCAAGAACTCACGTAATAAGTTCTCGGTGGGCACACGCACCTTTGTGTTCTGGGCCTCATCAAGCGAAAGGGCTGCATTACAAGCCGAAGATGCGCTGTTCTCTATGCTTGGTTTTGTAGAAAACACCGACAACCCGAATGCCAATATTGAAAATGTGCGCAAGGTGTTCAATGGAATTTATTCGGGTTCAATAAAGACATCGCTCGATGATAAATTCTATATCTTGGGACTTGCACCCAATGCTGCACGTATTGCAGTTGCTTATTGGTCGGAGACCACATTGCGCGACTTTGCTGGAATGATTTTGCAGCATTTCGATGATATGGAAGTTATTGACACCCGCAAGGAGAAACGACCATATATGGGATTGAGAGACATTTTAGGAGCAGTTACTTTGAGCAAGAAGCACACCGACGCTACTCCCAACCTGCCTGACGCAGTGGTTAAGAGTATATTCCAAGGTTTGCCTTATCCGTACACACTATTTGCCTCTGCTATACGTCGCATTCGTGCCGAACAAGAAGTGTCGTTCTATGGCGGACCTTGCCGTGTGGCTATCATCAAGGCTTATCTTAACAGATTAAACGATACAAATAACAAAAAATTAGATATTATGTTAGACAAAGAAAACACCAATCAAGGCTACCTGTGTGGTCGCCTGTTTGCAACCCTTGAAAAGATTCAGGAGGATGCCAATCACATGAGCACAATACGCGAGCGTTACATGAACGCCGCCAGCGCTACACCTGCTGCTGTATTTGCGACATTGCTCAACCTTTCGTCGCATCACAGCGAAAAACTCAATGCTGGGGCAAAAATCTACTATGAGAAAATCAAGCAGGAAATCATCGACAAGATTATGTCAGATGGCTTCCCTGCGCACCTCGATCTGCAGGATCAGGGGCGTTTCTTCGTGGGCTACTACCACCAGCGTCAAGACTTTTTCACTAGCAAAAACGTAAACAACGAACAAGAATAATACAAACAATTAAATACCTACAATTATGGCAGAATTAAAAAACAGAATCGATTTTGTTTACATCTTTGATGTACAGGATGGCAACCCCAATGGCGACCCCGATGCAGGCAACTTGCCCCGCGTTGATGCCGAGACTGGCATGGGCCTTGTGACCGACGTGTGCCTCAAGCGCAAGGTGCGCAACTATGTGCAGGTAGCAAAAGAACTTGCCAATGGTTACGATATCTTCGTGAAAGAAAAAGCGGTGCTTAACACCGAGATTGACCGAGCACACGATGATAGCGAGGTAAAAGCTGCCAAAGACAAGACCGAGGCAGCTCGCATGTTCATGTGCAAGAACTATTATGACATTCGCACATTCGGTGCAGTGATGACAACTGGCAAGAATGCAGGCCAGGTGCGTGGTGCTGTTCAGCTAACATTTGCCCGCTCGGTAGATTCAATTGCTGCAATGGAGCACTCAATTACCCGTATGGCAGTTACCACCGAGAAAGAAGCAGAGAAACAAGGTGGCGACAACCGCACTATGGGTCGCAAAGCTACTGTGCCTTACGGACTGTATGTGTGCCATGGCTTTATCTCGGCTAACCTTGCTCAGCAAACTGGCTTTGACGAGGATGACCTCCAACTGTTCTGGGATGCATTGGCTGGCATGTTTGACTGCGACCGCTCGGCTGCTCGCGGCATGATGTCACCGCAGAAACTTATCATCTTCAAGCACGATTCAGTACTAGGCAACGCTCCTGCCAACAAACTATTTGACCTCGTTGAGGTGAAAAAGACCTGCGACGGTGCTCCACGCTCGTTCAAGGACTATGAAGTGACAATAGCACCTTGCCCCTTCGGTGGAGTAACAGTAGAGGAGAAAATCTAAAATGACTTACACTGAGGATGATATGCTCATGTTGTCGGGGATACAGCACTTTGCTTACTGTCCCCGGCAGTGGGCTCTCATCCATATCGCGCAAGAGTGGAGCGACAATAGGCTAACCGTTGAGGGGCAAATCCTGCACACGCATGTTGATGACCCGTTTTATCGCAACAAAGTGGGCGAAGTGATATGCTGGCGTTCCCTTAACATTGCGTCCCGCGAATTGGGACTGTACGGGGTAGCCGATGTTGTTGAGCTTCATCCCACACAAGACAACAAGAACGCAATAGAAATAGCTGATAGCTCGGGCTGGTGGCAGTTTTTTCCTGTAGAGTACAAGCACGGGAAGCCTAAAGCCGATAACATTGACGCTGTGCAGCTGTGCGCCCAAGCAATGTGCCTCGAAGAACAGTATAATGTTGTCATTAACAATGGCGCATTGTACTATGGCGAGACCCGTAGGCGTGAGCCCGTATCCTTTGACAAGGCACTTCGTGCCGAAGTCTTGTCACTGGCCGATGCTATGCATTTAACGTTCAAGGCAGGAAACATCCCGCTGGAAGAGAAAAACGCCAAGTGCCGAAACTGTTCGTTAAAAGACATCTGCATGCCTGGTCTAAAGTCGGCTCGGGCATACCTAAAAACAGAACTGTATGAGGAAACTACTTAACACATTATTCATCACAACGCCCGAATCTTACCTGACTAAAGACGGGCAGAATGTTGTTGTGTCTATAAAGCAACAAGAGGTGTTTCGCATACCTGTGCTCAATATCGAGTCTATAGTCACTTTCGGATATGTTGGCGCAAGTCCTGGGGTAATGAAATTGTGTGCCGACTGCGGCATTGGGCTCACGTTTTTGTCCCCATCGGGTAGCTTTATAGGTCGCATGCAGGGGAAGGTGCGAGGCAACGTGCTGTTGCGCAAGGCACAATATGCACTTGCCGAAGATGCAACACGTTGCACCGAACTTGCCAAGGTGTGCATTGCAGGCAAAATACATAATAGCCGAAGCGTGTTGCGACGCTATATCCGGGACTACGGAGCATGTGGAGACGTGGAGGATGCTATACGGATGCTTGATGTCGCTAAGCGGAATGTACTGAAATCAGACTCTCGTGATTCAATTCGCGGATTAGAAGGCGAGGCTGCCAGCAACTATTTTTCGGTTTTCGGCAACCTCATCATTCACCAAAAGTCCACATTCCCATTTGCCGGGCGAAACAGAAGACCGCCCAAAGACGCAGTTAACGCAATGCTGTCTCTTGCCTACACGTTGCTTACCAGCGATGTGGTTTCGGCGCTTGAAACAGTAGGGCTCGATCCGTATGTTGGATTTCTACACACGATAAGACCGGGCAGAGCCTCGCTCGCATTGGATATGGTGGAGGAATTGCGTGCCTATCTTGGCGACAGATTTGTTTTGTCATTAATTAATCGCAAACAAGTAAGCGAAAAAGATTTCTTAAGGCAGGGAGAAGAAGGAGTTCAATTAACCGACAAAGGACGCAAGGTGTTCTTGACAGCATGGCAGCAACGCAAGAAAGAAGAGATTACTCATCCGTTCCTGTGTGAGAAAATTCCTGTAGGTCTCATCCCTTATGCCCAAGCGATGCTTATGGCGCGATGCGTGAGGGGAGACCTTGATTCTTATCCAGTATTTTTACTAAAATGATAGAACTATGTACATACTAATCACATATGACGTGAATACCGAGTCGAGCGAAGGACGCCGTCGCTTATACAAGGTTGCAAAGCTGTGCAAAGACTATGGGCATAGAGTACAGAACTCGGTTTTTGAGTGCGTACTTACCGAAATGCAGTTAACCGAGTTAAAGCATAAGATAGAGACAGTAATAGATTCTGTTCAAGACAGCATTCGCATATACTACCTGAACAAGAATCAAAACCGCAGGATAATAACGATGGGAAAAGACACATCGATAGATGTCGAAGGAACACTGATAATATAAGTGCGAACCTCTAGCGATGCAAAAAAACCGGGAATATCGCACCTATTGAAACTCAACTGTTTAAATCAAGATTGTAAAACTCAAGGTAAGATACATGGCAGTTTTCGCACATTTATAGCCATAAACATTTGACAAATAAAAACATAACAAATGTGCAGTCGTCGCCCCTCACACCGGGGCGTGGATTGAAACATCTACTTTGTTTTTGGCGCAGTTGAAGACTTTGTCGTCGCCCCTCACACAGGGGCGTGGATTGAAACTCCCTGTCAGTAGCAGCCTTAATCGCATCTTCCTTGTCGTCGCCCCTCACACAGGGGCGTGGATTGAAACGCCCATGAACGGAACAAAATTGCGCCAATGTATGTCGTCGCCCCTCACACAGGGGCGTGGATTGAAACATTAATATTGCATAATATACAAAAATCATACAAAGTCGTCGCCCCTCACACAGGGGCGTGGATTGAAACTGTATCTATGTTTTTGTTATTTGTTTCCATGGAGGTCGTCGCCCCTCACACAGGGGCGTGGATTGAAACTATAGCTTTCACAGCCTCATGCTGTGCTGTGTCTAAGTCGTCGCCCCTCACACAGGGGCGTGGATTGAAACTTTATCTCCGTAGCGGTCATTCCTGCCAGCTCTGTCGTCGCCCCTCACACAGGGGCGTGGATTGAAACACCCCACGATTGAGGGTGCGGTGGTAATGACCACGTCGCCCCTCACACAGGGGCGTGGATTGAAACATCGCTACCATGCAGTGCAAGGTGCTGGGTCTAACGTCGCCCCTCACACAGGGGCGTGGATTGAAACGCTTACCATGACACCGCTGTCGTAGTCCTCATCGGTCGCCCCTCACACAGGGGCGTGGATTGAAACCTTTACAAGATGAAACCACTAACAAAAACATTAGTCGCCCCTCACACAGGGGCGTGGATTGAAACTCCACTTGCAGTGAATCAACCGCACCAGCCAGTGAGTCGCCCCTCACACAGGGGCGTGGATTGAAACTATTGCGGTGAGAACAGACTCCGTGGCATGAGTGTCGCCCCTCACACAGGGGCGTGGATTGAAACTTGAACTGCGCTTCCACGTCCTTTGCAAGGATCTGTCGCCCCTCACACAGGGGCGTGGATTGAAACCCTACACGTTGGCTTAACTCGAGAAGTTTTTGAGTGTCGCCCCTCACACAGGGGCGTGGATTGAAACAAAGAACACAATCACAAAGGTGCTAATCTTTGTGTCGCCCCTCACACAGGGGCGTGGATTGAAACCATTGGCTCCCGAACTTGATGCAGACGGCAATGTAGTCGCCCCTCACACAGGGGCGTGGATTGAAACTTTCAGCCACCGTGCACGGCATCAATGTTGCCGTGTCGCCCCTCACACCGGGGCGACGATGTGGAACTCATTCAGAGCTCTGCTGCATCCTCTCATACTTCATTACCTCCAGGCGGGGGGGACTTGCTCGGTTGATAATGGTTCTAGGTGTGTAACACATTATTTTTGCATTCATGGGAACAACAAATTCTACCCATCGAGTACTACATGACAGTAAACCCGATAAAAGTGATAAAGGCGATAAACCCGATAAAAGCGATAAAAGCGATAAAGGCGATAAAAGCGATAAAAGTGATAAAAGTGATAAAAGTGATAAAAGTGATAAAAGTGATAAAAGTGATAAACCCGATAAACCCGATAAAAAACAATCAGTGTTATCAGTGAGATCTGCGCGGGGATATTACCCAAAATACCATTGCTGAATAGTTACCTTTTGCGCGGTGGTGTGTTAAATGTTGTTGAAGCGTTTGATAGTTTGGGTATTTTTTGTAAATTTGTGAGATGAATGAGCAATTTGAATGGGTATAGTCTATGATTACAGGAGGGGATAGCAGGCAGGTTGTTTCGGCATGTCTTGATGAGATGCTGCGCTGGGATCGCGATGGTGTGGTTCCGGCTGATGCTGCCGGCGCGGTGGAGCGGGTCATCGAGGAGGTCGCTCCCATGGCCGAACGTCTGGGCATGGCTGCCGAGCAGTTTGAGTTGCAAGAACTTGCTGTGAAACTGGGCTACCCCGACGACTATAACACCATAAAGAAGTTGCGGCTGGAGAGCGAGATGACGTGCGAGATGGTGTTCAACACTTTTGCCCTCCCCATACGCGCTATGCTCGACGAACTGGGCATAGACTATGAGATTAAGTACCGCATGAAGTCGATATACAGCATCTGGCGAAAGATGCATCGCGACAATAAGTTCTTCGACGATGTGTATGACCTCTTCGCTACGC
This sequence comes from Sodaliphilus sp., assembly GCF_045598405.1. Lineage (NCBI taxonomy): Bacteria > Pseudomonadati > Bacteroidota > Bacteroidia > Bacteroidales > Muribaculaceae > Sodaliphilus > Sodaliphilus sp. The sequence goes on along the minus strand of NZ_JAZLLZ010000016.1, from coordinate 30,916 downwards.
GCATTGTGTATCGCCCCAAGGACACTATCGACGCACTGCCCATGACGATGGCCAACGCGCTAGACGTCATGCCCGAGGTGCAGGCGGCACGTGAGGCGGCACTAACCCAACTTGATGTGGAGAAATTCTATTGCTGGCGCATATACACGGTGATTTCGATGCTTTACCGCATCCACCCCGATCGCATACGCAACTGGATCTCTCACCCCAAGCCATCGGGCTACCAGGCGCTGCAATTCACAGTGATGGGGCCTGACTGCAACTGGATCGAGATTCAAATACGCTCTGAACGGATGGACTATGAGGCCGAGCACGGCAAGGCCGCTCACTGGAAATACAAGCAAGAGAACAAAGCAACGACATGACAATGCTTATGGAAGAATCTATTGCAGCTGCTATGGATCACAGCGAACTGCATCTGGTCAATGACCTCGCCCAACTGCCTCTCATGACGCAGTGGGTCGAGGAGATAGGGGAGAGGGCACAGCTTGCTCCCGGTGAGTTGTTTAACCTTACCCTTGCCATTGAGGAGGTTGTGGTGAATGTGATGAATTATGCCTATGGCGACCGCACGGGTATGCCTGTTGACCTGAAGGCTGACTTCACTGCCAGCGGGCTCGTGGTCACGCTGATCGACCATGGCATGCCGTTTGACCCCACCGCGGCCCAGGAACCTGACCTCGATCTGCCTGTCGAGGAACGCCCAATAGGCGGGTTGGGCATTATGCTTGTCAACAAACTCACTCGCAGGGTGGAATATGCCAGGCAGGACGATATGAATGTATTGACGCTTTATTTTTGATTCTTGGAATGAAACTTGACATAAATAACACTCCCGACACCATTTACGCGACCCTCTCGGGACGTCTCGACACCGCTGCATCGTCCGACTTCTCGCGTGACATGATGCCAATGATGGACGATGCCAGCAAGCACATCGTGCTCGACTGCTCCCAGCTCGAGTTCATCTCGTCGTCTGGGCTCAGGTTGCTGCTGATGCTCCGCAAGCAGACCATCGCACAAGGTGGCGATATAACCATCAAGGGCGTGAACGATGCTGTGAAGCAGGTGTTTACCATCACCGGGTTCTATGCCCTGTTTAACTTTGAGTGACCATGACCTTGCTCATTGAGGCACCGGCACGAGTGAACGCCGGCAGCTACATGCGTGTGGCGCTGGGCAAGTGGGCAAGCCGCCATGCCTGGTGGATACTGCTTGTACTGGCCCTATGCACCGTGCTGGCGTGCTATGACGTGAGGTGGTGCGTGGGGGCTATCGTGCTCTATCTCGCGGCCTTGATGATGCTGTTCACCCTGGTCTATTTCAACTATGCTTTCTCGCCGCAGGCGCGGTGGTCGGTGATGGAGAAAACCGTGTCGCTCAGCGAGCAAGGCATCCACATGTCCTTTGCCCATCCACGCATGAACGACCACCACATAGCATGGCGCGAAATCACCCGCGTGCAACTCACCCAGAGCGCAACAGTGCTCAACCTTAATGGCCCCGTCAACTTCGTGATGCTCCCGCCACTCACACCCGAGCAGAAAGAAACATTCAAGTGCCTATACCTCAACACCTCTGTGTAACAAGGAGCAAGCTTTGTGCGTGTCGGCTTTCTGCCTCTCGTTGTTATTTTCAATTATAAAAAAATCAGTGTAATCAGTGAGATCCTCGCGGGGAGTTCCATTAGTAAATAGTCACCTCATTGGTGTATAGTTGCAAAAAGGGGGACGTAAAATCTGGAATTTTTCAATGAAAACGCGTTGCGTCAAGCTGGTGCTAGACGTGGATAGACTGCTGGATGGATTGTAGTGGATTTAGTCACACACCCAGGCGTCGTGGTAACGCTCGGGGAGGGTGTGCTTTACCTTGTAGAGGTTAGTGGGGTTGTTGTCGCGAGCCACGTAGATGCAGAACTTCTTGCCGCGCTTGAGGACTTTCATCTTGCCCTCCATGTCGTGATGCGATCCCAAGTATTCCTTGACTTGCTTCTCGTTGCTCAACGATGAGATGATGAGGTAATACTTGCCGCTTCCGCTAGCTGCCTCAAAGTTGGGCTCGGTTTCGGGCTCTTGCTCCTGCGCTACGGCCTGCGTTGTGGTCTCTTGTGGCAGGGCGACTGCAAGTTCCACTCGGGTTGTGTCCCAGTTGAATGACGCTTTCTCAGGCATCTTCACGCTGGGCAACACCAAGCTGGCTTGCTGGTTGCTGAGGGTGCTCACGATGGGAGTGGTGAGCACAGGCACCAGTGCAAGCAAGAGCAGGATAGATGCTGCGATCTGGAGTGTGCGCAGTGCCACGCTGCGGCCACGGCGGCGTGCGGGGGTGGCTGGCTGAACGACCTCGGTAATGACCTGCTGCACTTGCTGCTCCTGACGTATCTGGTCAAGTGTCTTGAAATTGATGCTGCGCAAGCCGAAGTACTCGTCGTTGCATCTCTCGTGATAGAATGGGATGAAGTCGATGAGGCCGTCGCTCACGTGGAAGAAACCGAGTCGTCCCAGGGACACCTCGTTGCCCTCGTTGAGCTGCTGTTTGAAGGTCGTGACGCTGTCGGCAATGAAACGCACGGCCTCGTCGTAGGTGATGCCTTCACGGCGCACGATAGACTGTGCCAGCAAACCATCGTTGTGGTTGACCGACGCATTAAATCCCACCTTGCGCTGTGGCTTGTTGATGATGCCCGCCTCGCTGTTGTAGAACGAGTCGCTATACTGCGCAATGAGTGCTCCCCATCCGGGAATCACCACGCAGTCGTTGCTCATCATGAGATATTCTATGTGCTCGATTAGTGAAAACATCACACAAAATTAAGCAAGATTTTTCACACGGCAAAATTTTTTCAGTACTATTTTTTGCGTGAAATTGCCAACGTGTTAATAGTCAGGGAGAATTATTTTTTCAGCATAATTCCCGTGAAAGTGCGTCCCGAGTTGATGCCCAGTGCTCGTGCGCTGAAGTATGAGGCCGGGTTGCAGCGAGAGCATTTGCAAGGCGTGAATATGCGGTTTTCTTTTAAGCCTGACTTCTTGAGAATCTGTCTATTAGCGTCTAAAAGATCAAGGTGTGCTTTAAGTGTGCGTGCATCGCGTGTCAAGATGCTATTCATCTCAAAGCCAGCCTTTTCAAATTGCTCCACCACTTCGTCGCCCACCTCGAAGCATGCCTGGCAAATCGCGGGCCCCATGGCTGCGATGATGTTACCTGGCTGTGCGCCTTGCTTGGCCATGGTGTCGATGGCACGTGCTGCAATGCCTGCCACTGTGCCTCGCCATCCAGCATGCACTGCGGCAACGACTCGTGCCTCGGGGTCGGCTAGCAGCAACGGAACGCAGTCGGCAGTGTTGACGCCTATGCACACGTTGTCGAGTCGTGTGACCAGAGCATCGACACCATCAAGAGCGTTCTCTTGCTTGTCAATGTCCAAGCTCATATATCTATTGTCGATCACTGCCACGCGGCAAGAGTGAGTTTGGTGCGGCATGATGAGGCTGTCCATGTCGATGCCTAATTGCATGCACAGCATCATGCGGCTGTCGAGCACGTGCAGAGCATCGTCGCCAGTGTAGTTGCACACGTTAAACTCGCTGTACTTGTTGCGGGTATTCACATTACCGCGTTGTGTGGTGAATGCCAGCACGCCGGGGCAAAGGTCGATGGGTTGTATCATAGCAGGTTTATTTTATTTTGAATGCTCTATTTGCTTGGCTGTCTCTTCGTCCACGCCGTGCTTTATGGCAAGGTTGATGTCGCGCTGCATGTCGCCGAAGTTGAATCGCATTTTGTTGAGCTTGGCGCGTAGCAGGTACAGGAATCCATCGTCGGGGGTCTTCTCCAGGGCCTCCTGTATGTCGGCAGCGGCATTGTTGAGTTGCTTGAGCACTAGGTAGCAGTCGGCGCGGTTGCCCAGCAGGGTGGGGTTGGGGTCTTGCTTTATTGCCTCGCTCAAGTGTGCGGTTGCCTTGGCGTAGTCGCCTTGCTCCTTGTACATCATGCCCAGTCCTTCAAATGCAAGGACCGACTTGGGGTTAGCCTTCCTTATTTCGTTGAAGAGTTTCTCGGCCTCGTCGTAGTCGCCGCGGTCAAGGGCGAGCATACCTAGCGTGTATCGAGACTCGGCCTCGGTCTCATCGAGTTCTCTCACTCGCGTGAAATCGGCGACGGCAGCGTCCATGTCGCCCCGTTGCAAGTGCACAGCCGCACGGTTGAGCAGCAGGGTGACGGCGTTAGGGGTCATATCGAGCGCGAGGGTGTAGTTCTTCACAGCCTCGTTGAGCTTGCCCTGGTAGCGTTGCAGCGTTGCGAGGTTAGAGAGCAGCATCGAGTTGGTGTTGTTCTGCGGCTCGGTGGCGATAGCACGCCTGATGTAGTCCTCGGCGAGTGCCCAGTCCTGCTCCTTGATGCGCATCTGCGCCGAGTCAATGAGCTTGTAGTAAACGGCGCTAGAGTCAAGCTGCACCTCCATGGGTCGTCGCGACAAGCGGTCGTCATCGCTGCCGGGACGCTCGCCCTTTTCAATCTTCATGTTGTCCTTGGCCATCTGTGTGATCACCTGGGAGTTTAATGCGGTGAACATGAGGGTTATGGCAAGGACGATGGTGAATCGTTTCATTGTTTCGTTGTTTAATAACACTGCAAAAATAGCAATAAATTTCCTATTCTTGCTCTACATTCACATAAATTGTATTAATTTCCCCTTGTTAGGGTGTATTGTTCTTGTTCGCAATTTCACACAAAAAAAGATGTGCCGCAGCTATGCGACACATCCAATTATGAAGATTACCTAATGAATTTTATTCTCTTACAGCAACTTTCTTGTTTCCTACGATATAGATACCTTTAGATAGTCCTTCGGTTGCTGTAGCAGCATCAACGTTGCTCTTGACGAGCTGGCCGAATGTGTTGAATACATTAACCTTGCCGTTGTTCACGGTGATGTCATTGATGACGGTAGATGTGTTGTAAACGGTAACTGTGATTTCAGAGTCTGCAGTATTGTGTCCAGTACCATTAGCTTCAACTACGAGGCCTTTCTTGATCTTGATAACATATTCGCCAGCTGCAACATTTTTGTCAACAATTATGCTGATTGTTGCAACTTCACCGTCGTTACCCTTGAAATCTTTGTTGGTTGTAGAAGCACACAGAACTCTTAAGTCACCGTTTTGCAGAATGTTTGTTGAAATGCTGTGGTTCTTATATGAGGTTCTGTTGCCAGTGAGCTCAACTAAAGCTTCATTGTCTTCGTCAACAGCAAAACTAAAGCCCTCGGGCAGCTCGAAGTCGGCCTGCCACAGTGTGAAGAGGTTTTCGTTCAATACGCTGACGGGGATTACAAACGTGCTGTTTGCGTCGGTAGTTACATTGGTTGAGTAAATAGCATAGCTGCTAGTTGTTTCATCTGCGGCAGGAGCGACCTTTCTGGGTGCTGAACTCTGAGCGGCGGGGCGTTCCAGGATTTGGTTAACCTCAAGTACATAGTCAGTACCGTTAACAACACCGTCATAGTTCATGTCGGCAGCTTTTGCGATGGCACCTTCTACAGGGTTCTCAAGGATAATGTTAGAGATGTACACAAGGTCAACGCCGTTGATAGCATCGTCGTTGTTGACGTCACCGAGGGTGTAATCCTTTACGATGATCTTAGTTGCTACATTTTCTACTTTGTAGGTGGTTGCTGTTGCATTGTTCTCAACCATGAGCTGTGAGCGAATCATTAATGAGTATTCGCCATCGGCGATGTCGTTGGGAACGTTTAAGAGGATAGTTGCTACTTCACCATCATTGTCAAGGAATTCCTTGTTTGTTGTTGAAGAGCATAGGATGCGCACGCTGCCGTCTTTCAAGGTGTTTGCAGCAATGTTGTGCTTGCTCTGTGAAGTGCGGTTGCCCGAGATGCTGATTGCCAGTTCGCCTGCCTCATCGGTAGCTACGCTGAAGCCTTCGGGTAAAACCAGGTCGGTTTGCCACAGGCAGACGGGAGTAGCGTTCTTCATGTTGAGTTTCATTTCAACTTGCTGGCCCGGACGGGTCTTGACGTCATTGCAATACAGAGCGTAAGTCATTGACAAGATGTCAGTAGTGTCTTCTTCGGGCTCTGAGCCTGCAGCATCAATGTGTATTATGCAAACTACCTGTTCGCCTTCAGTGGTATAGGAGTTGTCGTCAGACGATGTGTACTTGAGATGTTGGATCTTGAGAGGATAGTCGCCGGGAAGCATGCCTTCGTCGGCAGCGATATTCAGGGTGTAGAACTGAATGGGGTTTGGTTCCTGAGCAGTCTTAGTCATGTTAGCGCCTACTACACGGTGAACTGGATAGAATTCTGCATTGTCAAAATTGTTTTTGAAAATAACTGCTGGTATTTGTGGTTTGCTTACCATAGTTATATCCTGCCCTGCCCAATCATAAACCCCGTCAATCTCAATGGGACGAATTCCCTTTCCGTTCTCATCAACGGGGAAGATAAGGTCGAACTGGATGTTGGTGAAGTCGTTTGAACCATTGTTGCGATGCAGTGTGAAAGGCACGCCGTTAATGCCTGTGGTAGCGCCAGCTTTGATTGTGAAATCGGGAGCGGTAACTACGTCGCCTTTATCGGTGTCGGGTTCTGAGCCTGCAGCTTCAACGTGAATAATGCAAACCACCTGCTCGTTGTCGAAAGTACTTAAGTCGTCGTTGTGAGAGGTGTACTTGAGATTCTTCAACACGATGGGATAGTCGCCGGGAAGCATGCCTTCGTCGGCAGCGATATTCAGGGTGTAGAACTGAATGGGGTTTGGTTCCTGAGCAGTCTTAGTCACGTTAACGCCTACTACACGGTGAACTGGATAGAACTCTGCATTGTCAAAATTGTTGCAGAAAGCCACAGCAGGTCTTTCAGGTGTGCCTGCCATAGTGATGTCCTGTCCTGCCCAATCATAAACTCCATCAATTTCAACAGGACGGAGTCCCTTGCCGTTTTTGTCAACAGGGAACACGATGTCGAACTGGATGTTGGTGAAATCGAGAGAAGTTTTGCGCTCAAGCGTGAGTTTTACTTCAGCGTTTTCTCCTGGCTTGATTGAAAAGTTCTGGGCCGTGACTTTGTCACCGACACCAGTGAATTGCGTTTCGGCAAACATGCTCAAACTAAAGCATGCCAAAACTACGAGAAATAGTGATTTGATTCTCATAATGTGGTTAGTTAAAAGGGTTAATAAAATAGGTGAGTTGTTTTTAAGCTAAATAACTGTCATCAAGCCCCATGGTCCAGTTGCTATTAAAGTATATACACAAAAAAAACGTGGGACTATATCTGCTTATCTGTCCTTAGGTATCGGCAAATACCCCACAAAAAATAAACAGCATCCCACACATTGCCGATATATCTAGTATCCCCATGCTTGGAGATAGATATAGGCATGCGAAGGCGTCTCTTGCTGCTTATCCCTTTTGTGTAAAATTTTGCCGATTTTAAGAACAAGGATAAAGCAAAAACGCTTTCATAATATGTCATCGCTACTTTGGTTACCTCTGTAACTGTGGCGAATCACTGCAAAGTTAATACTATTAATTGAATTACCAAAAAAAAAACTGTTTTTTATGGAAGAAATTGAAATAGTAATGGTAGTAATGGATTTTTTGGCGATAAAGATTATTATTTATTGTTAGATTATGTGTAAATTTGTCCCTTGTTATGACTCGAGAGTTTAGAATAATGCGCATCACGCTCGTTGGTGCTGTGGCCAACTGCCTGCTCACTATCGTCAAGATAGTGGCTGGCTTGATGGGGCATAGTGCCGCGATGATTGCCGACGGCATACACTCGCTCACTGACCTGGTGAGTGATTTTATCGTGATGCTGTTTGTCAAGATTTCGTCGCGCGACAGCGACAGTGACCACGAGTATGGCCACGGCAAGTTCGAGACCCTTGCCACATTGCTCGTGGGAGCTATCCTCATGCTTGTGGCGGTGAAGCTGTTTTACGGCGGCATGACCGATATCATAGCCTATGCTCGTGGCGAGGAACTCCCTGTGCCTGGCATGATTGCCCTTTACATGGCAGGGGTATCGATTGTGGTGAAGGAAGTTCTCTATCAGGTCACAGCCAGGGTGGGGCGTTCGGTAGATAGCCAGGCTGTGCTTGCCAACGCATGGCACCACCGCACCGACGCCATCTCGTCGGTGGGTTCGATGCTGGGCATTGCCGGTGCCATATTCATGGGGCACAGGTGGGTTGTCTTGGATCCGCTTGCCGGCTGTGTGATTAGTTTCTTCATCTTTGCCGTGTCGGTAAAGATGGTGAAAAATGCGGTGGACGAACTAATGGAGGCGTCGTTGCCGCAGGCCGAGCGCGACGAGATAGTCGAGATAATAGGCGGTGTGGCGGGCATAAACAACGTGCACGAGCTCAAGACGCGACGCAACGGGCGTGCTGTGATTATCGACGCGCACGTCGTGGTGAATCCCCACATCACGGTGCTCGAGGCTCACGAGATGACGTGCGTGGCCGAGCACAGGCTCCGGGAGCGGTTCGGAAGCGAGTCACACATATATATACATATAGAGCCGTCGGAAGATTCGCAGTGAACCTATGGGTTAGTGACTCGCGATAAGTGCGGGGCAACCGCATCAAATCAATGGGAAAATCCGGCTTAATCTGTGCTGTGCCCTCTGTGCCTTCGCTAAAAAAACAGATTTTTATATTTTCAGCTTATTTTCAGTGTATTTCAAGCGCAGCGCCACCATCTAAATACAGCCCAAGAGAAAAGGTGCTTCGCTTGAAATCAACTAAAAATTAACAAAAAAATTATTCTTTGTCAACATCCTCATGTTACACATCTTGAGGTGCCCGAGGGTGACAAGAACATCATCTTGAGCTTCCACTTCTACGAGCCCATGGTACTCACCCACAACGGTGCTCCCTGGACTCCCACAGGCAAGTACACGGGCAAGGTGAACTATCCTGGCGTGATCATCAGCCAGGAAGACTTTGACAAGCAGCCCGAGGAAATCAAGGAGCATATCCAGAAGTACACCAAGGAGTGGAACCGCGACACGCTGCTCGCTCTCATGGACGATGCTATCAATGTGGCAAAGAAATATGACCTGCAGCTCTTCTGCGGCGAGTGGGGCGTATATGAACCCGTGGATCGCGAACTTGCCTACACCTGGACACGCGACATGATCTCGGTGTTCAACGAGAACCATGTGGCATGGTGCACATGGTGCTACGACGCCGACTTCGGCTTCTGGGACCAGAAGAAGCACGCCTTCAAGGACGCCAAGCTTGTCGATATCCTCCTGGGCAAGGAGTAAGAACGGCGCCCTTTTAAGGACGGCCTGCGCGCCTATAGGGACGGCCTGCGCGCCTATTTAGGAATAAAGACTGCCCCCTACCAGAGGGAGCAGTCTTAAACTTTTAAACTCTTAAACTCTTAAACTCTTAAACTCTTAACAGTAGCCGGGTTTCTTGAGCAGGGTGAACATGTTGCGCTTGTAGGCCTCCACACCGGGCTGGTTGAAGGGGTTCACGCCGAGCATGTAGCCGCTCACGCCGCAAGCCTTCTCGAAGAAGTAGATTAACTGGCCCAGATAGCGCTCGTTGATGGCGGGGAGGTTGATGGTCATGTTGGGCACTCCGCCGTCGATGTGAGCCATTTTTGTGCCTTCCTGCGCCATGCTGTTGACATATCCCACGCGCTTGCCGGCGATGTAGTTGAGTCCGTCGAGGTCTTCGTCGTCGCTGGGAATCTCAACGGTGTGCTGCTGCTCGCCCACGGTGATCACTGTCTCGAAGATGGTGCGCTCGCCGTCCTGGATCCACTGTCCCATTGAGTGGAGGTCGGTAGTGAAGTCAACCGATGCAGGGAAGATGCCCTTGCCGTCCTTGCCCTCGCTCTCGCCGTAGAGCTGCTTCCACCACTCTGCGAGGAAGTGCAGGCGGGGATCGAAGTTGACAAGGATCTCAATCTTTTTGCCGTCTTGATAGAGCGCGTTGCGGGTGGTGGCATAGGTCATCACGGCGTCGTTGCTGCCCTTTTCCATCTCCACGGCGCCTGCTACGAGTGCACGCACGTCGTAGCCCTCAACGGCGATGGGAAGGAGTCCCACGGGAGTGAGCACCGAGAAGCGTCCACCCACGTTGTCGGGGATGACGTAGGTTGTGTAACCTTCTTGAGTGGCGAGGTTGCGCAGGGCACCGCGTGCTGCGTCGGTGATAGCCACGGTGTGCTCGGCAGCCCACTGCTTGCCCTCTTGCTGTTCAAGCATAGCCTTGAGCAGGCGGAATGCGATGGCAGGCTCGGTGGTTGTGCCGCTCTTTGAGATGACGATGATGCCAAACTTGCGGTCCTTCAAGAGGTCCATGAGGTCGTGGAGATAGTCCTCGCCGATGTTGTTGCCGGCAAAGAGGATGCGTGCTCCACGTGATTTCTTATAGGCTGCGAAGTTGTCGTTGAGCGCTTCGATCACGGCCTTGGCGCCGAGGTAGCTGCCGCCGATGCCTATGGCAACCACAAACTCGCAGTCCTGCTGCAATTTCTTTGCGGTGTTCTCGATGCTTGCGAGCATCTCCTCGTCGATAGACGAAGGCAGATTCACCCAGCCGATGAAGTCGTTGCCGGCACCTGTGCCTTGCTCGAGGGTGTCGAGGGCTGCGGCTGCGACGGGTTTCAATGCGTCGATTTTCTCACTTGCTAAATTTCCTAATACGTCTTTGTTGTCAACTGAAATAAATTTCATAACACTTATAGCTATTTGTTGTTAAATATTATTTTTTCTATATTATCTAGAGTTGCCGGTTGTGATTACTCACCAATAACTTTTTTGCGGAGTCCCCGCGCAGATTTCACTTTATAAGAACTGAAAGAAATTAAAATAATTGTAAGAAATTATTCTTCTGTCCTTCTGTTCTTTTGTCCAAAACCACAGATTATAATTTTTAGAAAGATGAAATTATTTTAATTTCTTTCAACTAAAAATCTGTGAGATCAGCGAGATCCGCGCGAGATAATCACCATTGGTGTTAAATTTCCTTAGTGAAAGCGCGGCGGCGCTTGTGCTGCTTGAAGTCAAAGTATTCCCATTGCTTCTGCACCTTGTCGTTGGTCTCAAGCTCGGGGTTGCTCTCGGCATAGACATAGCCGTTGTCAATGAAGTGGGGGACAAGATCGTTGAATATGAGTGAGTTCACGCCCTTGCTCTGGTACTCGGGCTTGACAGCGATGAGCATGAGATCCACGATGTCGTTCTTGCCCTTGAGTGCCTTGAGGAGGTGGTACCATCCTGTGGGGAACAGGCGTCCGCGGCTCTTGATAAGAGCCTTTGACAGCGACGGTATAGCGATGCCCACGCCTATGAGCTCACCGTCTTCCTTGACCACGAGAGAGAGGTCGTTGAGCGGGAGGAAGGGCAGGTACATGTTGATGTAGTGCTTGATTTGCTTCTCGCTCAATGGCGAGTAGCCGAAGAGAGTGTCGTAGGCCTCGTTGATGAGAGTGAAGATGTCGTGGCCATACTGCTCCTTAATCTGCTTGCGGCTAGTGCAGTGCACGTTGTCGATTTTATAGCGTGTCTTCACAATCTGTGCAATGCGTGACATTTTCTCGGGGGTAGCATCGGGTACCATAACCTTAAACTCAACCCAGTCGGCATCTTTGACAAATCCCAGTCGCTCCATGTGCTTGGGATAGTAAGGATGGTTGTAGATTGTGGCCTGGGTGCCGAGCTGGTCAAATCCCTCGACGAGCATTCCTTCAGGGTCCATATCGGTGAACCCGAGCGGACCGGTGAGGCAGGTCATGCCCTTGGCCTTGACCCACTGTGTTGCCGTGTCGATGAGTGCATCGACCACCTCGTTGTCGTCGATGAAGTCGATGAAGCCGAATCGTCCCTCCTTCTTGCCGTTGCGCTCGTTGACCACGCGGTTGATGATGGCAGCGATGCGCCCCACGGGCTTGCCGTCGCGATAGGCCATGAAATAGGCTGCCTCGCAGAAGTCAAACGCCGGGTTCTTCTTAGGGTCGAAGGTGTCGATGGCGTCCATCACCATGTCGGGGACATAGCACTTGCTGTCCTTGTAGAGCACGTCGATGGGGAAATGTATGAACTTGAGCAGGTTGCTCTTGGTGGGTGTGAGTTGCTTGATTTCTACCATGTGAAATAAAATGCGTGTTACTGGATTGCCTTGAGTTTATTGTTCTTGAGGTCAAACTGATAGCGTCCCTCAGAGGTGCGCATGTTGAGGATGCTGTTGTCGCTGTCGGCCCAGCCGATGTCGGTGGGTGTAGATTCGCTAGACGGCTTGTAGATGACGAAGTACTTGCGCGTGTCGAGGTTGAAGCCATAGACTCCGCCCTTGGTGTCGCTGAACACGGTGTAAGCGCTGTTCTTGATCGACTTGTGCTTGTCGTCGTTGTTGAAGATGGGCTTGTCGTAGGTCTTGGTCTTGGTGGTCACCTCCTGCCCGCTCTTGGCGCTTGTGATGGCCTCGTTGTTATCTACATTCCATTTGGTTGCAGCGTTGTCGGGGTCGTTGAGGGCTTTCTCCTCTTCCTCGGCCTCGCGGGCTTCTTCCTCGGCCTTGATTTCCTCCTCGGTGGGGAAGTAAATCACCTTGATGTTCTCGGCCTCTTGCTTGAGGAATCGTGCGGCGTTAGAGCTGATGGCCTGGAGGGGCTTGCCGTAGATGTACTGGCGTCCGTCGTCGCGGGTCTTGATGGTGCCGTCGTAGTCGATTATGGTGAGGTCCTTGCTGTGGATGTCAAAGAGTCCCAGCGACACGCGTCCTGTGCTGCCCTCGTGTGCGCCCTGTGGCATGTTCTTGTAGGCGAAGTACAGGTAGTCCTTGCCGTCGATCTGCACGGCGCGTGGCACTTGGCTCTCGCCGGCCATGAGCTCGGTGTTGTCAAATGTGAGCGAGCGTCCGTTGAGATACTTGGTGTCCATGAGCTCGAGGTGCCATGAGTTGCCGTTCTGGGTCATGCGGTAGATTTTGTAGAACGAGCGGTTGTTGGGCTCGTTGAGGAATGTGATGCCCATCACAGTGGCCTCTTTGCCGTCGGCAGCGGGAAATCCCACAGCGCAAGCGGTGTGGGCGCCGTCGCCCATGAAACTGCTGCGTCCCATCTCGGCGTTGAACAGTGCGAGGGGGTCCTGGCCGTTGATTGTGAGGCTAGAAGTGGAGTCGTTGGCCAGCGTTGAGGGGCGGTCTCGGTCGCTGCCTCCGTTGCACATGCGCAGGAGGAACAAGAGGATGATGACGCTCACGATGATGCCCACTCCCAGCATGACGTTGCGCTTGAAGTGAGAGTTGTCTTGCGCCTCGTTGTCGTTGTCATTGTCATAGTTGCTGTCGGGCGCGGGAGAGTCCTGTGTTGCTTTCTGCACTTGCCAGGGGTCCTCTACGGGCTTGGGCTGCGGTTGTGGCTGGGGCGGTAGCGGCTGGGCAACGGGACGCGGGGCTGCGGGCTGCTGCACAGCGGTTGCCGCTTCCCTTTCACGGCGCAGGCGGGCCTGGCGGTCGTTGAAGGTTTCGGCTTTCTCCATGTCATTCTTCACCATTTTGCCGCACATGGGGCAGAAAACGGAGTTGGCAGGGATGATGTTGTTGCATGAAGGGCAGTTGATCTCTTGCTTGAGAGGGGTGCCGCACTGGTTGCAGAATAATGAACCGTCAGGGACATTGTTGCCACATTTGGGACATTTCATAGTTGGAAATTATAAATGTTTTTGTGTCTGTTAATTTATCGCTTGAGGTGTAATGTAAAGTCCACACCACCTCTAAAATAACGCAAAGTTATATATTTATTTAATAAAAGACAATTAAAAAGTAATATATCGTGCAAAATCTAGTGCAAAAGTTTGCATTGAAGCAAAAAAATGGCGTAATTTTACAGATTCTATTTAATAACGACAGTAAATTATGAATACAAGAAAACGTGCAATAGTGGTAGGAGCCTCGTCGGGACTGGGCCTTGAGGTGGCAGTGCTGCTGGCTTCGCGAGGCTGGGCTGTGGGCGTGGCTGCACGCAGGCTGGACCGGCTGGAGGAATTGATGGCGCAGTGCGACGGCGTGGAGCAGGTTGCCGCTATCGATGTGACGGGCAGTGACGCGGGCGTGAAGTTAGAAGACCTCATTGAGCGCTTGGGAGGCATGGACTTGCTGTTCTATGCCTCGGGCGTGGGCAATCAGAACCGTGAACTCAAGGAAGAAATAGAACTGCGCACCGTGGACACTAACGCAATGGGGTTCACCCGCGTGGTGGGTGCCGGCTACCGTCACATGGCGAGGCAAGGACATGGTCACATTGCCGTGATCTCGTCCATTGCCGGGACAAAGGGGTTAGGTCCAGCCCCATCCTACTCCGCCACCAAGGCATTCCAGAACTGCTATATCCAGGCCCTAGAACAGCAGGCACGCTCGCGCGGACTAGACATCCGGTTCACCGATGTACGTCCGGGCTTTGTCGATACGGCCCTCTTGAATGACGGCAACCGCTACCCCATGTTGCTCTCCCCCACCCCGGTGGCACGGGAGATTGTGGCTGCGGTAGAAAGGCGTGAGCACGTGAGAGTGATAGACTGGCGTTGGCGCATAGTCACAGCACTGTGGCGCCGCATCCCCCGCTGCCTCTGGCGCCGTATGAAACTCTAAAACTAGATAAAAGGGACGGTTCTTTTTATCTAGTTTTAGTAGGTTTGAATACTTTTATTTTTAAAAATCGTTGCATCTGTGATTGGTATAGAATCATTCAAGATGTCATCTCGCCATTCTATTTCTATACCATTATAGTACATGTGTCTACCGGATATTGCATATCCATTCCTGAGATACCTAAAAGAGTCAGGGCTTGCGGTCTTGATTATGTAGTCATCATAAACGCATCCGCCATTTGATTCTGTATCCATGCATGTGTCACTAATGGGGCCATAAACATGGTTTTTGTCTTTTGCATAACATGTTCCTTGGCAAACCTTAAAAGTGCTCAGATCAACTTCTTTAATATAATATTGGTCGGTTATCTTGGACAGGACTTCATCATAAAAGTCCTTGTTAAATGTGCCCAAATAAACACGCCCGTCCACAATACAATATTCTTCGTTAACTACCTCTTTCAGGGGACTCACGTCAACCCATATCCCGTTATCCTCTATGTTATTGCTGTTGCAAGAACAAAAAAAAGTAATAAATAAAAAAATAATAGATAAATTCCTCATCTTTAAATTTTTGCTGATTTGTAATAATCTGTAAATATCTGCCAAAAACGTAAAAACTAGATAAAAAGAACCGTCCCTTTTATCTAGTTTTAGGCTTTATTTCCTTATGTTCTTGTAGAGTGTGGTGACTTTGTCGTAGAAGTTGTCGTAGTTGAGCTCGCGGTTGAAGTCGTCGTGGGCTTGCTGTCCCATTGCCTTTCTTGACTGGGGCTCGTCGATGAGCATCTTGATGGCTGCTGCGAGTTCATACTGGTTGCCGGGTGTGACGAGGATGCCGTTCTTGCCGTTGATGACATACTCGTGCTGCGCGCCGTTGCTGGTGCCTATGTGGGGCTTGCCTTGCATCATGTATTCAAGATTGGAGATGCCCAGCGCCTCGGGTGCTACCGATGGCAGGACGCCCATGTCGCACTGGCTGATGAACTTGGTGATGTTGTCGCAGAATCCCATGAGCGTGACGTTGCGCACGAGTTGGTTGGCAACGATGAATCCCTTTATCTCGGTTGTGAACTTGCGGCTGCCCTCCCCCATCACTACAAGGCGGTAGGTCTTGGGGTCGAGTTGTGTGATGGCTTTGAGCAGGACGTCGATGCCCTTGTCGTGCGACAGTTTGCCGTGATACATGATGAGCATCTGCTCGGGAGCGATGTTGAGGGTCTGCCTCAAGTCGGGCACCTGCGTGTCTTCGAGCAGCGGGTTGGGGAGCACGCTGTCGCGTATCACGCACGACTTGGTGACGTCGAGCTTGGGCGCGCTGCCTATGAACTCGTTGCGCGAGAGCTCGGAGGTGAAGATGAGGTGGTCTATCGAGTTGTAGATCTTGCGGTAGAGGTAGTTGGTGCGCGGGTGATAGATGCCGTGCACGGTCATGATGATGGTGGTGTTGCGGTTCTCGCTCACACGGCGTGCCCACACGGCGAGGAAGGCGTCGTGGAAGGTGTGCACGTGCACGATGTTGTGTCCCTTGCGCAGCTGGCGGGCGAAGCGCATGGGGCTATCGAGGTCGGTCATGCCCTTGAGGGGAAGGATTGATACGGGCACTTCGAGTTTCCTGAACTGCTCGAGCACTGTTTTGTTTTTCTTGCACACGACTTCCACGTAGAAGCGGTCGTCGTGACGCAGTCTTGAGACGAGGTCGTAGGCATATTGCTCTGCCCCACCCCAGGTTTTGCCTGATACTATATGGAAAACGTTGATCATGTCTAGTTTTTTTTAGGGTAATTGGTTGAGGAGTATGTTGGTGATTAGGTTAATGTCGGTAATGTCGGTGACTTGGTCCCCGTTCACGTCGGTGCTGGCGTTGGTGTAGTAACCGAGGTCGCCATTGAGCGCTGCGTTGACGACGAGGTTGAGATCCTCGATATCGACAATGTGGTCGTTGTTGACGTCACCAAGCAATGGTTGCTGGTAGCGGTTGGCGTCGAGGTAGCTCATGCGTTGCTCTATCCAGCTGGTGGCATATTGCAGTTCGCTGACGATGTTGAGTTCGCGGCCGTTGAGGTCGGAGTCGTGCGACCATCTTGCTTGCTCTCGTGCCACAGCGCCGCAGTCGGTGATTTCCTTGACGGCGGCAGTGTATCGCGCGATGAGGCTTTCGGTGCCGAGCACTCCCTGGCGCAGCTCGTTGTAGCGGGCGAGCGACTGCTTGTAGTAGATCGACGAGGGTCGCATGATGGCGGTGAAGATGGTGTTTCCTCCGCTGAACTTTCGCGTGGGCGACATGGTTGCGGGGTGGAAATCGGCGGGGTTCCAGTTGCCTCCCATGCTGGTGTCGAGGTCCCACACGGCCAGCGAGAGCATGGGCGATGCGGGGGTGTCGTAGGTGTACCAGTAGATGTTCTTGGCATAGTTGTCGATGCCCAGGATGGTCTGCAGGAATATCTCGTAGTCGATCATGACGGGCATGTCGAGGTAGGTGTGTGCCTTGAGGTTGAAGTCGGTCATCGAGGCTGTGTCGCAGAAGAGTATGGTCTGGCCCAGTGCGGTGCCGTAGTCGGTGGGGCTCACCTCGTCCAGTTCGGGGTATTTGGTCTCAAGGCCGTTCCACTCTTCCTGCGTGTTGTCGTAGGGGCTGAAAAGGTGGAACGTGGTGCATCCGGTGAGCGTCGAGGCTTTCCACAGCTGGCCGTGTATCTCGCCGGTGGTTTCGTCAAATTTCTTGAGTTTTAGCGTCTTGCGGTCCATTGCCTCGGTGAGGGCGTAGATGCCGGCATAGTTGCCGTTGAGAATCACCTCCACCTCGTGTCCGTCTACCCATGTCTTGGCCTTGGGCTCTTGGGCGGCGTGGTAGGGCTTTGTGGCAAAGTCTCGCCACAGCTCGGTGGCGACGCGGTTGCGCACACGCAGGAAATCCACTTGGGCGGCGTCCATGATCCAGCTGTTGTCGTTGCGCAGCCCGAAGAACTTGCGGTCTTGCTTCTCGCCGTTGTCATCGATGAACTTGAGGTGGTAGTTGCGCTTGTTCTTGCCGTCAACGTTGGTGGTGCCTCCGCGCCATTTCACGCGTGCGAGCATGGTCTCGTCGCTGTATCTGTCGGGGTCTAGCACCTGGACGGTTCCCTCGGCATAGTCATAGCCGAAGGTGCCGTTCATCACCACCACTGGCAGGTAGGTGAACGCAATCTTGCGTGCGACGGTGGTGCTGTCGTCCTGCATCTCGGTGATGGCCCATTGCTTGCTGCCGCTGATGCCGTCGAAGGCAAACGTGTCGCCGCTTGCGACATCGGTGCCGTCGATGTTGACGGTCTTGCCGCTAGCCAGCGAGTCGATGGTCACGACTGCGTTGAGCGTGTTGCCGAAGTGCGCGCGAGACACAGGGCACAGATAAGTGCCTGTGAGGCTGTCGAGAACTGCGGTGTGCCCGTCTATCAGGAGTTGGGCATGGCTTGCGACAACTCCTAGTGCCATAGCGCACAAGGCTGAGGTCAAGTGTTTATTTATCATTGCTGCTTTCGGTTGTTTGTAAAATTTTATTAATCATCGCGTTCACGTCGGCTATGTCGATGGTGCGGTCGCGCTTGACGTCAAGTTGGTAGTTATACACTTCGGGGAGCAAAGGTTGTCCCATTGTGTGCATGATTACTGCGTTCACGTCGACAACATCAATCGTTCCGTCGTTGTTGGTATCGCCCGCCTTGCGCTCGTTGAAGTAGTTCTTGTCGAGCCAGTTGAGTCGTTTTTCGAGCCAGTCAACCACAAATGGCGTCTCTCGCGCTAGGTCGGGTGTGATTCCCCACAGGTCTTTTGTCTGGTCCCAGCGGGTCATTTCTCTTGAAGCGGCTCCGCTGTCGTCAAGCATCTTCACAAAGTTGCGCACGCGCTGTGTGATGTTGTGTGTGTCGAACACGTTGCCACGCAGCTCGCGGTAGCGTGCGGCGCTTTTCTCGACAATGCTGTCCACGTTCCACATGATGAGTCGCTTGAACGAGTGGTCGAGATTGGGGCTGGAAATGATGTCGCGGTCGGGCGTGAGGTAGGAAGGGTGATACTCGTAGTTTTTCCAGCTCTGCCCCACGCTGGTGTCGAAGTCCCACACTGCAATGGTGAACTTGTTGCTTTCCTGCTTGTCATAGAGTGCCCAATAAGTGTTTTTGCCCAGGTTGTCGTAGGCATAAATCGTTTGCAGGAAGACGATGTAGTCGATTATCACGGGTATGTCAAGACGCTCGGCGGCGTGCTGGGCAAACTCTTCGTCGCTGCTCTCGGCAACGAATTGTATCAAGTCGCGCAGCGGGGCATAGTCGGTGGGGTTGACATCGCTGAAGTCGGGGTATTTCACTTCAAATCCATCCCACGTTTCCTGTGAGTTGTTGAAGGGTTTGACTTCGCGCATGAGTGTGCTGGTGGTGCGCATGTCGGTCTTCCACAGCATGCCGTGCAACTCGCCGGAGTCCTCGTCGGTCTTGGTGAGCTTGAGCTGCTTGCGGTCGATGGGCTCGCACATGTTGTAGTAGCCCTGGTACTCGCCGTTGCGGAACACTTCTACCATCTTGCCTCGCGACGCGTTGAGCGCCTTGGGCTCGATGTCGCAGTAGTAGGGCTTGCGGGCAAAGTCGAGCCACAGGTCGGTGAGGATGCGGTTGCGCACGCGCAGGCGGTCGATGGTGCCGGCGTCGAGCAGCCAGTTGTTGTCGCTGCGCAGGTCGTTGAAGAACTTGTAGTCGGTCTTGTTGCCGTACTCGTCTTCAAACTTGAGGTGGTAGTTGCGCTTGAGGTATTTGTCGGAGTTGGTGAGTCCGCCGCGGAACTTTACCTTGCATGGCGAGACGATGTCCTCGTCGGGCAGCAGCACGCTCACGGTGCCGGTGTTGTAGTTGTCTGTCTCTATCTTGCAGTCAATGACCACGATGGGCAGGAAGGTGAAGGCGATGTCTTGCTGCACGGTGTTGCCCTGCGTGTCGGTTCCGGCGATTTTCCATCGCTTGGTTCCGCTCACGTCCTTGAAGGTATAGGTCTTCCCCACTTCGTTGCCGTCGATGGTGAGGCCGGTAAGTCCGTGGTAGTCCACCGTGGCGGTGAAATCCTGGCCGAAGCGCTCCTCGGGCACCGAGAAGAGCCATGTGGCGGTGAGACTGTCGTTAACAGCTGTGCGGCCGTCGAGCTGCAGCTGTGCATGAGCGGTTGTGCAACCCATGAGGGCTGCGGCAATAATGGCGTATGATTTGTAAGATGCTTTCATTGTCACTTTTTATTTTCCTAAAATTTTATTGATCAGTAGGTTAACATCATTAACATCTACTGACAGGTCTCTCTTGACATCAAGTTTGTAAGTATATATTTCGGGCGCCGCTTGTTTCTTGCCCAGAAGATGCGATATGAGCATGTTGTTGTCCTTGATATCGACCGCTCCGTCGCCGTCGATGTCGCCAGCGGGCTGCTCGTTGTAGTAGTGCTCGTCGAGCCACTGCATGCGTTGTGTGACCCACTGCGTGATGTATTGCAGTTCGGCGTCGAAGTTGATCGATCGCCCGTTCAGGTCGCTGCATCTCACCCATCGCGCTTCCTCGCGCTGCGCGGCTCCGGCATGGCGCAGCATGTCGATGCACGACGCAAAGCGTGAGATGATGCTGTCGGTGCTCAACACGCCCTTGCGCAAGTCCCTGTAACGCTGTGCGGCGAGGGTGCTGAAATCATCTACGTTCCACTTGATGAGGCGCTTGAGGTAAACATCGACATTGCTGGTATAGGTGAACGCGTCGATGTCGGGCTTGAGGTAGGAGGGGTGGTACTCGTTGTTGCGCCAGCTCTGTCCCAGTGAGGTGTCGAGGTCCCACACCGCGGGGGTGATCATGGGGCCGTCGTTGCGGTCGTGCGTTGCCCAGTAGGTGTTTTTGCCCATGTTGTCATAGGCGAAGATCACTTGCAGCAAGATGGCGATGTCGCGCAGCACAGGCTCGTCGAGATATTCATGGGCATGCTTGTCGAACTCGGCGTCGGTGCTGTGTGCCACAAAATCCACCGCGTCGTGGAGCGTTGAGTAGTCGGTAGGGCAGAGGTCGTCGAAGTCGGGGTACTGCGTCTCAAATCCGTCCCACGTCTCCATGAAGTTGTCATACTGTGGCGCTGTGGCCATGCGTGTGGTCGTTGTGCGCTGCCCGGCCTTCCACAGCTGTCCGTGTATCTCACCGGTTTCCTCGTCGGTCTTGGCTAGTTTCATTTGCTTGCGGTCCATGGCTTCGCACATGTTGTAGATGCCCTGGTACTCGCCGTTGCGGAACAGCTCGACCATCTTGCCGCGCGACGCGTTGAGCGCCTTGGGTTCGACGTCGCTGTAATAGGGCTTGCTGGCAAAGTCGAGCCACAGGTCGGTGAGCACGCGGTTGCGCACTCGCATGTGGTCGAGCGTGCCGCCGTCGAGCAGCCAGTTGTTGTCGCTGCGCAGGCCGTTGAAGAGCTTGTAGTCCATCTTGTTGCCTTCCTCGTCCTGGAACTTGATGTGGTAGTTGCGCTTGAGATAGACGTGGCTGTTGGATGCGCTGCCGCGGTACTTGACGCGTGCCGGCGAGACGATGTCCTCGTCGGGCATCAGCACGGTCACGGTGCCGATGTTGTAGATGTTTTTCTCCACCACGCTGTTGATTTCCACGATGGGCAGGAACGTGAACTGGAGTTTGGTGCTTGCCGTCGAGCCGTCGGGCAGGGGAGCGGTGACGGTCCACGTCTTGGTGCCGTCGATTGCACTGAACGTGAAGCCGCTTCTAGCGCTCGCGCCGTTGATTGCTACATTCTCAAGGCCATTGAAATCGACCTGTGACACTGTGAGGTCGTGGCCGAAGCATTCCTCGGGGATAGAGCACAGGTGAGTGTTGGTGAGGCTGTCACGCAGAGTCATGCGTGAGTCCACCGTGAGTTGTGCCATCGAGGCATGGCCGCAGGTGACCAAGAGGGCGGTTGTGAGTATGTAGCGTTTAGGCATTTTCAAAAATTGCGGTCGCGATTAAATAAAATATCACACTATATAACGCACGTGTGCACGAAATATTGTGTAATAAGCTTGGTTTTTTTGCGGTCAAGATGCCAGAGCTGTGTTCTTGTGCGCACATGCGCACGCAGCGCGCCCACGCAACAACTCGGTAGTTATTGTAAAAACACGTAGGTTCTAGTTGTCTTGCTCCTCTCTGCCGCTAGGATAGGGGATTCACCTCGTCTCGCGCCATTTTTCAAGCATAGAAATAGCATAGAGGGGGTATATCTTGACGTGGCGTTCGGTGTCGTTGTCGGCAGTGTCGGTTTGAATGATTTCGCCGAAGTTTTCCAGCGAGCACCGCACAGCACTTGTGAGGTGCTTGTGCTTTCTTGTGTGAAGTTGTTGTCAGTCAAATATATAATTATCTTTTTTGATTTTTTCCAAACAAATAATTCTGCGTTTTTTGACATTTTCCAAAGAAATAAATCGACGTTTTTTGACATTTTCCAAAGAAAAAAGGAGGCCGAAGCCTCCTCTTGGGGTTGCGAAATCGCGATTTCACGTGAAACAATTAGCTCTCTTTGAAGAGGTCTTTGATGCCGCCTATCGAGCCCATGAGGTTTGTTGCCTCGTAGGGCATGTAAACGGTCTTGGTCTTGTCGCCGCTTGCCA
This sequence comes from Sodaliphilus sp., assembly GCF_045598405.1. Lineage (NCBI taxonomy): Bacteria > Pseudomonadati > Bacteroidota > Bacteroidia > Bacteroidales > Muribaculaceae > Sodaliphilus > Sodaliphilus sp. The sequence goes on along the minus strand of NZ_JAZLLZ010000016.1, from coordinate 8,636 downwards.
CTTCCTGGAGCATGTCGATGTACTTCTGTGCAATCAGGTAGTTAGCGGGGTTGGTTGAGCGTCCCACTGCTTCGGTGATCTTGTCGATGGCGATTGCCTCGGCCTCGGCACGGCGAATGCGTGCTTGTGCTTCACCCTCGGCACGTAGGATCTCGGTCTGCTTGTCGGCCTCTGCCTGGTTGATGCGGGCTGTCTTTTGACCCTCCGACTGGAGGATTGCAGCAGCCTTCTGACCCTCGCTGGTGAGGATGGTTGCACGCTTGTTGCGCTCGGCCTGCATCTGCTTCTCCATTGCCTGGAGTACGCTTTGCGGAGGTGTAATATCTTGTAACTCAACACGGTTTACCTTGATGCCCCATTTGTTGGTTGCGTCATCGAGCACTGCGCGCAGCTTGGTGTTGATAGTGTCGCGTGAGGTGAGGGTCTCGTCGAGTTCGAGCTCGCCGATGATGTTACGCAGTGTGGTCTGGGTGAGTTTCTCGATAGCGTTGGGCAGGTTGTTGATTTCATACACGGCCTTGAACGGGTCAACGATTTGGAAGTAGAGCAGTGCGTTGATTTGTGTCTGCACGTTGTCTTTGGTGATCACGTTCTGCTTGTCGAAGTCATATACTTGCTCGCGCAGGTCGATAGAGTTGGTGTAGTGATAGCGTCCGTTGGTCATGGTGATCATTGTCTTCGCGCGATCAACGAAGGGGATTATCACGTTGATGCCGGGCTTGAGTGTTGCGTGGTATTTACCCAGGCGTTCTACAATTTTGGTCTCGGATTGAGCGATGATGACAAGGCTCTTTTTCACGAGAACCAGCACCAGGAGTATGATTACTCCAAGAATGATAAATGTTGCTTCCATAATAATTAAATTGATAGAGGGATATTGTATATTCTTTATTTTTATTTTCTCTTTACTGTGATGATGATGCTGTCGATGCTCACCACTTCTACTAGTGTTCCTTTTTCGATAGCAAGGCCATCGGTTGACAGTGCTTTCCAGTCGTCGCCGTCGATAGCCACTCGGCCGTGGCCGTTTTCCTCGATGGTTTCACTCACTCGACCGGTACGGCCAATGATTGCGTCGGCGTTGCTTGCGCGATCCTCGGTTTTGTGCAGGTATTTCAATGCGACGGGTCGCACGAAGAACAAGCATGCCAGTGAGAGGATGGCGAAGACAATCACCTGGACGGTGAACGAGGTAAAGGGTGAAACGCACGCAACGAAAAATGCTGCGATGGAAAAACACATGATGAAGAAGTCGCCCGAGAAAAGTTCGAGGATGAGACACAACAGGCACACGAGTGCCCACAGTTGCCACATGTTGGAAAGGAAGTAGTCGATCATAGCTGTATGTTTTTTTGAATCTCTAAAATTAGTGTTTTTCTCTTGAATGTGCAAAATCTGTGCCAAAATTCGTGCAAAATTTACGTATAATGGTGCGGTTTGTGTCCAAATATTTAATTCTCAAGCAATGAAATACGGCCTAAACAATTGTTTTTCAGGCAAAAATGGCTTTTTGAAAAATCGTGCTTTTTTCATCAGAAAAATGAATTTTAAAAGTTTTTTGCTGTGAATGTGGAAAATCAAGCGAAAATCACTAACTTTGTATTTCATTGATTGGAAACGATGGTTGAAATAAATTTTATGACTCAAAATGTGCCCATGCCGGCACTTGACCTTGAACTGACCCGGAGATGGTTGGTCGAGGTGACCCGTTGCCATGATAGGGTGGTGGGGCGATTGTCTTATGTCTTCTGTGATGACGAGTACATCCTGGAGACTAATCGCAAATTTCTCAACCATGACTACTTCACCGACATCATCACGTTTGACTACACCAATCGCCGCCGCGTGTCGGGCGACATGGTTATCAGCCTCGACACCGTGAGGACCAATGCCGAGCTTTTCGGGCGTAGCTATGACGAGGAACTGCGTCGCGTGGTAGTGCACGGTGTGCTGCACCTGTGTGGCATCAATGACAAGGGACCCGGAGAGCGTGAAATCATGGAAATGCATGAGAATGAAGCTCTTAAATTGCTTGATGAACTCAATAATAATTGATCATGAGACTTGACTATGATGTGATAGTGATAGGTGCTGGTCATGCTGGTTGCGAGGCAGCAAGTGCTGCTGCGCGGCTCGGTTCACGCACTCTGCTCATTACTATGGATATGAACAAAATTGCCCAGATGAGTTGCAATCCTGCTGTTGGCGGAATTGCCAAAGGGCAGATAGTCAGGGAGATAGATGCGTTGGGCGGTCAAATGGGCATTGTCACCGACCGCAGCAGCATCCAGTTCAGGATGCTCAACCGCAGCAAGGGTCCGGCAATGTGGAGCCCTCGCGCTCAATGCGACCGCATGAAGTTTTCGGCCGAGTGGCGCGAGATATTGGAGAATACTCCTAATCTATATATGTGGCAAGACTCGGTCACTTCGCTCAAGATTGAGGGTGGGGTAGTGCAGGGTGTTGTCACTGCCATGGGTGTTGAATTTGATGCGAAATGCGTTGTGCTCACTGCTGGCACGTTCCTGAACGGACTCATGCACGTGGGCCGTGTGCAGCAGCGTGGAGGGCGCGTTTCGGAGCCCGCATCGCACGGAATAACCGAGCAATTATCGGCACTAGGCTTTGTCACCGACCGCATGAAGACGGGTACACCTGTTCGCCTTGACGAGCGTTCAATCGACTTCACTCACGCCGAGGTGCAGCATGGCGACACCGATTTTCACCATTTCTCTTACCTTCCTGGCGTGAGATCAGAGCTCAAACAGCGCCCTTGCTACATCGTTTACACCAACGAGAAAGTGCACGAAGTGCTGCGAGAAGGTTTGCCGGAATCTCCTCTCTATAACGGTCAAATCCAAAGTATTGGGCCTCGTTATTGCCCTAGTATTGAGACAAAAATCGTTACTTTTGCCGACAAAACCTCGCACCAGCTTTTCATTGAGCCAGAGGGCGAGACCACGCATGAGATGTATCTCAACGGTTTCTCGTCGTCGCTGCCGTGGCGCATACAGTTTGAAGCGCTGTCGCATATCCCTGCTTTCAGGGAAGTGCAGGCTTATAGGCCCGGTTACGCCATAGAATATGACTTCTTCGATCCTACGCAGCTCACTCACACGCTTGAGACAAAACACGTGAAAAACCTGTTTTTTGCCGGTCAGGTTAACGGTACCACCGGATATGAAGAAGCAGCCGGCCAGGGGTTGATTGCGGGTATTAACGCACATCAGAATGCGAGTGGGGGAGAGGCGTTCACCCTTGCCCGTAACGAGGCTTACATAGGCGTTTTAATCGATGATTTGGTGACAAAAGGTGTTGACGAGCCTTATCGCATGTTCACTTCTCGTGCCGAGCATCGCATCTTGTTGCGCCAGGACGACGCCGACATGCGACTCACCGAGCGAAGTTACTGCGTTGGGTTAGCCACGCAAGAACGCTATGACTTGATGTGCCGCAAGCGTGATTCTATCGAGGAAATCATTGCATTTGCGCGAGATTACTCGGTAAAATCGTCGATTATCAATCCTGAGTTTGAAAAACTCGGTCTTGCGCCGCTCAAGCAGGGCGCAAAGTTATATGATTTGATACTGCGTCCGCAGCTTAATATACTGTTGCTTGCTGAACTAATTCCTGATTTGAACGCTAAAATTCAGGCATTGGGAGATGATTTAAGGGATGAAGTTGTGGAGGCTGCCGAGATAAAGGTGAAATATAACGGGTATATCGCCCGTGAGCAAATGATAGCCGAAAAGTTAAATCGACTTGAATCGGTAAAGATAAAAGGCAAGTTTGACTATTCCAAGATACTCCAGATCTCGACCGAGGGACGCCAGAAACTTGAACGCATTAACCCCGAAACAGTGGGCCAAGCGTCGAGAATACCGGGTATTTCTCCAAGCGACATCAATATATTGTTGCTATTATTAGGAAGATAAGTGATAATTGTTTCATGTGGAACATTAAAGAATTATATTATGGACAAAGCGAAAATTGAGAAAGTGAAAAGCATTGTACGCAACGTTCCTGATTTCCCTATCAAGGGTATTCAGTTTAAGGACTTGACCACTGCGTTTAAGGACCCCGAGGCGTTGCGTATCATTTGTGACGAGACCTATGAGCTGTACAAGGACAAAGGTATCACAAAGGTTGTGGGTATCGAGTCGCGCGGTTTTATCATCGGAGCTGCGCTTGCAGTGAGACTTGGCGCTGGTTTTGTTCCCATCCGCAAGCCCGGCAAATTGCCTGCCGACACTATCTCGGTTGACTTCCGCAAGGAGTATGGCACCGACACTATCGAGATTCACAAGGACGCGATTGAGCCCGGCGACGTGGTTCTTATCCATGACGATCTGCTCGCTACCGGAGGCACTATGCTTGGCGCGCTTGAACTTGTTCAGCAGATGAATCCCTCGAAGGTGCACGTCAACTTCATCATTGGTCTTTCAGACCTTGGCGGCCGCGACCTTTTCCCCAAGGAAGTTGAGCTTACCACTTTGTTTGACTTTTAAATTTTATAATCAATATCAGGCGTGGGTGCCAACGGCATCTGCGCCTTTTTGCTATATCTAGTATTTTAACAAATCTAGAATATCTAGATTCCAATCCTATGACCGACGAACTGAAGTTAAAAATAAGCCTTCTCCCGGAGTGCCCTGGGGTGTATCGCTATTTCAACAGAGATGGCGTGATAATCTATGTGGGAAAAGCCAAGAACTTAAAACGTCGTGTCAATTCTTATTTCAACCGCGAGCACCAGGTGTATCGTACTAGTGTCCTGGTGAAGCACATCGTTGACTTGCAGTACACGGTTGTCAACACCGAGGAAGAAGCTCTGGATTTGGAGAACAGCCTTATCAAGGAATTTCAGCCTCACTACAATGTGCTGCTCAAGGACGACAAGAGTTACCCGTGGATATGCGTGACCAAGGAACTCTACCCGCGGGTCTATATCACACGCGACAAACTGAAAAGAGGGGCGAAGTATTACGGGCCATACCCAAAGACCGAAGTTGCCAAAGCGCTCGTGGATACCTTGCGCAAATTGTTTCCCTTGCGCACGTGCCAGCACAATGTTTCACGTGAAACGATTGACGGGCTGAAACACCGCTTGTGCTTGCAGTATCACATCAAGAACTGCGAGGGTTGCTGCCGCGGACTTGTGTCGCCCGAGAAGTATGGCGCTTATATAGATGAGGTGAGGCAAATCCTCAATGGCGATACCAAACAAGTGAGCGACTACCTGGTGGAACAGATGACATCGCTGGCGTCCCAATTAAAATTTGAAGAGGCTAACGAGTTGAAACGTAAGTATTTGCTCATGGAAAACTACCGTTCTCGCTCGGTTGTGGTGAGTCCCACGATACACAATGTGGACGCATTCAGCCTGCTGCGTGACGATAATTCGGTGTTTGTGAATTATATGCACGTGCGTAATGGTTCTGTGGTTCAGAGTCTTACGCTTGAATATAAACTGCAAGGCGCCGACGTTGATGCTGCCGACGAGTCGCTCATGGCGATGGCGGTGAGCGAAATCAGGACACGCTTTGCCGAGACCTACGAACGCGACCGCGTGCGCGAGATTCTGGTCAACGTGGTGCCCGATGTGGACTTTGCCGGAGTGGAGTTTGTTGTCCCGCAGAAGGGCGACAAGCGCAAACTCCTGGCCATCTCGATGAAGAATGCCGAGCAGTACAAGACCGACAAACTCAAAATGATGGAGAAACTCAACCCCGAGCAACGCGTCACGCGCACTCTCACCACGCTGCAACGCGATTTCCACCTCACGGCGTTACCTCACCACATCGAGTGCTTCGACAACTCCAACATCAGCGGGTCGTCGCCCGTGGCGTCGTGCGTGGTGTTCCGTGACGGCAAACCGTTCAAGAAAGACTATCGCCATTTCAACATCAAGACCGTTGAGGGACCCGATGATTTCGCCTCGATGCGCGAGGTGCTCATGCGCCGCTACACACGCTTGGTGGAGGAAGGCAAGGACTTGCCCCAGCTTGTGGTGCTTGATGGCGGCAAAGGCCAGTTGAGCGCCGCTGTGGAGGCTCTCGATGCCATCGGTCTGCGTGGCAAGATCTCGCTCATAGGCATTGCCAAGCGCCTTGACGAGATATATTTCCCCGGCGACAGCGTGCCGCTCTACATCGACAAGAACAGCGAGTCGCTCAAGGTGGTGCAGCGCCTGCGCGACGAGGCGCATCGCTTTGCCATCACCTTCCACCGCAAGCAGCGCAGCAAGTCGCAGATTCATAGCGAACTTGACGATATTAAAGGTGTGGGCGATGTTACTAAGAAGTTGTTGCTCAAGCAGTTCAAGAGCGTGAAACGTCTGCGCGAGGCTACGCTCGAAGACGTTGCCGCAGTAGTGGGCCCCGCCAAGGCGAAACTGGTGGTAGATGCGCTTGCCGAGGCCAAAGGATAAATTCCAGAGAATTATGAGATTAGTAATACAACGAGTCAAGCAGGCGTCGGTCACGATAGACGGCGTGCTGCACAGTGAGATAGGGGAGGGGCTTATGGTCCTTGTGGGTGTTGCCGAGGGCGACACTGCCGACGATGTGAAATGGCTGGCGGCCAAGACTGCCGCTATGCGCATCTTTAATGATGATGCGGGCGTGATGAACCGCAGCGTGGTCGATGTTGGCGGCGAGGTGCTTGCTGTGAGCCAGTTCACGCTCACCGCTAGCACGCGCAAAGGCAACCGTCCGTCGTATATCCGTGCGGCAGGACACGAGCTTGCGGTGCCACTCTACGAGGCCTATTGCGAGCAGGTGCAGGCACTGGTGGGTCGAGAGGTGAAGCGTGGCATCTTCGGCGCCGACATGCAGGTAGCGCTCATCAACGACGGACCGGTGACCATCATCATCGACTCCCGCCTGCGCGAGTAACCTCCCGCATCTCCCATAACTCCCACAGAGATTGTTCCTTTTACTGAAAGAAATTATCCAGAATAAAAAGAAATTATTTTTTCTCCTCTCTGTGCTTTTTATAGGAAAGGAGCTAAAAAACAAGAAAAACCGTTTTGCGAGCAATGTGTCTCTACGAGCCACTGATGCTTGTTGCGGCCTTGGCCTTATGAGAACAAGTTCTCAACGCCCAGTCCCGCAACAATCATCACCCTGCGGGATTGCTTGCTCGCAAAACCAAAAAACACCGCTTCGCTGAAAAACAGATTATTTTTATATTTTCAGCTTATTTTCAGTGTATTTCAAGCGCAGCGCCACCGCCTAAATACAACCTAAGAGAAAAGGCGCTGCGCTTGAAATCAACTAAAAATTAACAAAAAATTATTCTTCGTCAACATCCTCATGTTACACAAAAATGCTCGCAACACTATTCCTAGTGATGTCGTTTTTTGTCCTTTTCCCCCTCAATTTAGGCATAAAACCCTAATCCAATACTTCGTGAGAGATAAAAAATTTCTTCTAATTTCGGATAATTTCTTTCAGTAAAAAACCTCTGTGACCTCTGCGCCTTTGTGGGAGATAGAAAATTTCTTTTAATTTTGAATGATTTCTTTCAGTATAAGAAAATGAAGAGAGAGACACGCCGGCAGGACATGTCTCTCTCGGGATTTCGTAATATGCAATTACCGCATCACTTCACAATGATTTTCTTGCCGTTGTGGATGTATATGCCCTGCGTGGGGTTGCTCACAGGCTGGCCCTGCAGGTTGTAGTAGCGGTCATTGCCCTGCTTGCCGTCGGCCTTCACGTCGGTTATGGCTGAGACAATGTTGGACTTATATAATACGTTTCCGTTCAAGTCTGTTAAGCAATCAAGATAGTATATGATTTCGAATTCACAAGTACAGCGGCCCATCAAAGGATACAACAAGTCTCCGTGACAAGACAAATAATCGTAATCGACACCCACACCCTCAACGAATTTAAACACCTTGTCATGATACGTCGTGAATTGGTAACGTTTACAATCGACGCCTTGAATATCAATGTTCTCAAGGGCATGATAATCTATGAAATAGTGTTCCCAATTATTGATATACAGTTCTGAAGTATTGAAATCGTATATCAATTTAGCTTCATCATCATCACCCACATATTTGCGATAAACCTTCCTGTCCTCTTCACGCATCAATGCTACAAGTCCAGACTCTCCGGGTTCGGGAGATGACATATAACACTTCTTGAATGTTTTCCCATCCACAATAGTATCTCCCCTGAATTCGTAATAATAAGAAACATTCGGTTGTAGTTCCTCTAAACCATAATATTGCTTTACATAGTGCCATCTCACCCCCTCACGAACCAAGGGCAGATATCCTCCGCTCTGCGCCTGCGCTGCAATGCAAGTCGCCAGCAGTACCATTGCTGATAATAATAACTTTTTAATAATCAACAGATTAAATAAAATATCCATTAATATTATCACATCACTTCACAATGATTTTCTTGCCGTTGTGGATGTATATGCCCTGCGTGGGGTTGCTCACAGGCTGGCCCTGCAGGTTATAGTAGCGGTTGTCAGCTTTCTCGCTCTCAGCCTTCAAGTCTTTTATAGCAGCAAAAGGAGGTTCTGGGCGATAATCTTCTGATTTGAAAATCACGTTGCCATCCTTGTCAAGCACATGACTTAATGCAGAATAGTTATATATACTACATGTAGGC
>NZ_JAZLLZ010000015.1:0-22132 GCF_045598405.1 Sodaliphilus sp. | reverse complement strand
CGGCAGGACAATACCTAAATAACCCCCACCGCCGAACGAAGTGGCGGTGGGGGAAGAAATGCAACACGCACTGCGTCCAGCAGGACGCTAATCGGATCAAATAGGTGAGGCTCAAATGGTTTTACATGCTAAAGTTGAGTTTTTTATACCTCAGGGAGGTCGTAACTTTGGTTAACCGCTGGTCGCAGACCTGCGGGCTGCCGGTGGGGGGTGTGTGAAGTGTGACAAAATCGCGGTTGAAGACCGCAGTATAGTGTATCGCGTTTACCCTGCCCTGCCTTCGCTTGCGCTCAGTTAGGACAGGGTTATGTGCAGAACCTAGGTTCTGCGTGTCGGCTTTCAGCCTCTCTTTGCCTTATGCCTTGTGCGAGAGAAAGATTTTCATAAGGTCTGGGCGGGAACTCTGCAAAATTCTATTGCTGAATAGTTACCAACATCCTCATGTTACACAAAAGTGCCAGCAACAATATTCCTAGTGATGTTGTTTTTTGTTCTTTCCCCCATCATTTTAGGCATACCCTCCTAATCCAATACTCTGTGGGAGACCGAGTGAATCTTACATTCCTTTCTTTACTGGGATGCGGTTAGTGGGCAACATGGCTCCCGACGGGCATACCAGCATGCACAGGTGGCATCCCACGCAGTTGCGGCCTATGATACGCGGCACGCGGGTCTCGGGGTCAAACGAGATGGCTTGATGACCGCCGTCGTAGCAAGAAATGTAACAGCGTCCGCAACCGGTGCACTTGTCACGGTCGATGCGTGGCAGCACGAAGGTTGAGCGATCCAACTGGTCGGTGGCAACAAACTGGTCAAGAGCACGTCCGCGCACTTCCTCGAGTGTCTTGATTCCCTCGCGCTGCATCCAGTCCTGCATACCCAGCACGAGGTCGTCGATGATGCGGTAGCCATACTGCATCACAGCAGTGCACACCTGAACATTGCTACAACCAAGCACGATATATTGCAGTGCGTCGCGCCATGTCTCAATGCCGCCTATACCGCTCAAGGGTACGTCCTTGAGTTTCTCATCCTTGCGCATGTCAAGGATAAAGCGCTGCGCGATGGGCTTCACAGCCTTGCCGCTGTATCCCGAAATAGTTGCCTTGCCAGCAACCTCCGAACGCCGTTTCAGTGTCACGCTCTTGATGGTGTTGATGGCAGCGATAGCATCGGCACCACCCTCAACAGCTGCAGTGGCAGGTTCCTCGATGTGGGTGATGTTGGGGGTCATCTTTGCTATGACGGGCAGTGAAGTAGCGGCTTTGACCACCTGGGTGAGGTGCCGCACCAGTTCGGGCTTCTGTCCCACGTCGCTGCCACGACCTTTCTCGGCCATGTGGGGGCATGAGAAATTACACTCTATCATGTCGCAGCCAGCATCTTGGGCCATGCGCGCCAGCTGTGCCCACTCGTCATCGTTGCGGCCCATGATTGAGGCAACAACCACCTTGGAGGGAAATTCATCCTTGAGACGCGACAGGATAGCGAAATCCTCCTCGGGAGTGTGAACCGAGAGTTGCTCCATGTTGCGGAAACCGATGAACGGAGTGCCCTCCTTGCCCACCTGGTCAAAGCGAGGCGATACCTCCTCTATGTCGCCAAACGTGATTGTCTTGTACATGACACCTGCCCAGCCCATCTTGAAGGCCTTGGCTATCATTTCATAGCTGCTGGCGATAACCGACGATCCCAGGAAGAACGGGTTCTCGCAGCGCACGCCGCAAAATTCCATCTCGAGCGACGGCAAGTCCTTGACTTGCTTGGCAGCAACGCCTTTAGCCATCTGCTTGATGCGTAGGGGGAAATCGGGGTGGATACATGCTTTCTCGCAGGGTGCGTCACAGTCGGCACACATATCCTCGTTGAGAAACATACCCACACAGTAGTTGTTTTCAAACCTGTGGGCTCTCACGCCACGGGCGGGGTCATTACCGCGCGGGCAAGCCTGTGTGCAAGGAGCATCGTGGCACACAAGGCAACGGGTTGATTCGAAATGTTTATCCATCATTGTACGGTTTTCGTTTATATTTCTTGTTTTTTGCAAAGTTATAGATTTTTATTCAAATTCCTCACGCTTCGGCAATAAAAAATCACACTCCACCATATAATTAGTTGTGCGCGAAGGCTCCCACCGAGACACAGAGTTATTGGACCACGCACCTATCGGCGCATTTATATGCACGACAGTAAATTATAGCGAAAGTTGAATTAGATATTACATACTTTTCCCTACCATAGGTGCTTCTACATCGCATTTTCATCCTTTACGGAATCTAAACACTACCTATTTCCTTTCAACCTGTTACATGCTTTACACAAGCATTGACAATTGTCAGGAGTGGTGTGACCTCCTTGGCTCCACGGTTTTATGTGGTCGGCTTCCATTTCTTCGATTGTATATGTTTTGTGGCAAATGGGACATTCACCTTTTTGCCGTTCAAAAGCCGAGCGTTTGTCAGCTGCTCTGAATGTCCTAATACTGAGCCATCGCTCATCTCGAGTCAGAACATATTTATATATGCCAGCTTTCTTTGTCACATCATCATCGGCCATTAAAGTTGCGATCTCATTTTCAAGGGCAGTTGTGTCATAGTGCTCATCGTGATAACCAACCCACAACTCCCCCCAATCAACAGTTTTCATCTCCTTGCGATATCTTATAAATGTCTGTTGTACCCATTCTATTACTTTTTGGTAATGAGACCACAATTCAGAGCATTCATAATCATGTTGATGAACAGCCATGTACTCCTCAATCGTGGATTTTTGAGCAAGTGCAAGCCATGCTAAAGCCCTTTCAAGTAGTTCTTGACGTATTACAGCAGCAGTTACAAACTTGTCTCCCACTTTCATTGCAGGACATCCGTAACGCGAGAAATAACGCTTGGCTTGTGTGAGCCATGTACCAGAATAAACAGCATTACGTAACTCCTGGTCAGACAATTTTTCTCCAGCGATGTTTATTGTCTTGAACCATTCTAATTTCTCAGTGTCAGCGCCCTCGCAAATATAAACCATAAGTTCATAGTCAAGAATTTTCTGACGTATGTCTTGTTCCCAGTTATCAATATATTTGATAGAATCACCATACTTAACCGAGAAATCGTGGCTAAGATACTGGCAAATACTAATAGTGCGTTGCTGACCATCAAGCACTTCAAACGTTCCATCGTCTTTCTTTGCCCAATACATTACATTAAGCGGAAAACCTTTTATTACCGTATCAATCACAGCATCGCGTTGTTTGTCTTTATAGACAAACTCGCGTTGATATTTGGGACGCACATCCAGTTTTCCTCCGTATGCTACAACACCCTCTTCTTGAGAGTCTTTATATCCCTCAAAAAGGTCACGAATTTTTACTTTTATCAGTTCTATATTCATAATTTATTCTTTTTTTCTGCGGATTAATATTCTACTATATGGACATTTCGATACTCCATCTATTGTATATGACAGGTCTGTTCGACCACGATAATTTTTCGTTATCCCAATTGACCGACCTAATTTTCCAGAACCGATTCCAATTAATTCAAATTGATCAGGATTAAATTGCCCTAATAGAGTATCAGGAACACCCATTATGCCATAATAATCCATAGGAATGTCCGCAACTTGGTTAACATCAATTGCATCGTAGTTATCATATTTTGGATATTCATCGGGAGAATATTTTTTATATAATATTAGTTTTTCATGTCTTTTGGTGTGGTCTAAATTCGTGTACCACAAAACGGCAGGAACTTTAATATAGTTGTCATCTGGGTCATATCCTTTTGAGCGAACATATTTTCGATTTGCTTCTTCCGTGTTTTGATAAATGGATTTATATACCATAGAAAGGTTAAAGCCATACCCAACCCATATCTGATTACTTTTTATCAAAGGAAAAATTTCAGAGTAATGAAGGGATGACATTCTTGCTAGAATCAAAAACTTTTTATTATACTCAATGAGTTGTGCTACATACTCACGAAATAGAGAGAATGGAGGGTTTGTTACAACAATATCGGCCTGTTTGAGTAGTTCAATACATTCCTGCGAACGGAAATCTCCGTTACCTTTTAGAGGCTTAACCTCAATTTCTTCAAGATCAACAACACCATTTTTATTCTTATCTCCATCATATATTAGATAAACCGCTTTTTCGCACCCTTCGGTTGAAAAAAGGTCAATATCTTGGCTTTTGTAGCAGGTTGTAATGAGCCTTTTTAGACCTAGGTGCTCAAAACTTTGAGCAAAATATCGAAAAAAGTTGCTGATGCGGGGGTCGTCGCAGTTGCAAAGAATTGTTTTCCCGCGAAAATGTTTTTTGTAATGCTTCAACTCGTTATCTATATCGTTGATTTGCGTGTAAAATTCGTCTTTCTTAGCCTTTTTGGCTTGACTTAGTGATGAATTTTTTGCCATAGTGGTAAATCTGTTATGCACTGATCTACCACTCACGTGAGCGCACAAGAAAGGCATGAACTTTCTTATGCGTTCTCCGAGGCTGCGTAGGAAAGAGACCTCATCCAATCTATAAGAACTGCTCATGCCTTTTAGCATGAACATCGACTCTTATAAAGATTGGATAAGGCATACTCCTCCTGCAGAAGTTGCCTAACCACTATTTTTGTGTTCTTATCTCTGTTTAGTTTCCTACGCTATTCAGGAGAACGCAAATAATAGTCAATGCGCGTTATGTCAATATGTTATATTTTTTTCGTTTCTGTTTCTTGTTTTTTTGTTTTCTCGTTTATATTTCTTGTTTTTTGCAAAGTTATAGATTTTTATTCAAATTCCTTACGCTTCGGCAATAAAAAATCACACTCCACCATATAATTAGTTGTGCGCGAAGGCTCCCACCGAGACACAGAGTGCACTGAGCAAAATCGGCTGGGGTATTGTTGGAGGGGGGTGTTAACCGCCATTTCTTGGCTTTTGACACACCTTCATCTCTCGGTCGTAACTTAACCCTGTGGCAAGATGTAATTTGAACTTCGTCCTCCTTCACCACTTTTTAGCAGCATTCCTTTGGCAATGAGGTCCGTAATATCGCGCAATGCAGTATCTTGCGAGCATTTATTTATTTTAGCCCACTTTGATGATGTGAGTTTGCCCTCAAATCCATCCCAAAGCATGTTGACGATGCGCTGTTGGCGTGCATTTATATTGACGCTGGCGAAGTGTTGCCAGTATTCGTGTTTCTGAATTACGCGTTGCAACTTGTCCAATGCTCTGATTAGCGCATATTCAACAATAGAAACAAACCATTCAATCCACATTGTGACATCAAGTCCGCTTTTCTGCGTGCGTTCTATTATGTCGTAATAAGATTTCTTTTCCCGGCATATTTGCGCTGAAACCGAATAATATCGATGCGGCATTCCATCGGCACGTGCAAGAAGCATGTCGGTGATGGTGCGCGTGACCCTCCCGTTGCCATCGTCAAACGGATGAATACTGACAAACCAAATGTGCGCAATAGCAGCCTTGACGATGCTATCGATGGTTTGGACATTGTTGACCCATTCAATGAATTCTTGCATCATCGCAGGAACCATGTGCGAGGGAGGAGCCTCATAGTGAATTGTTTTCTTGCCCATTGGCCCCGATACCACCTGCATCGGTTCTTCTCCTACACGCCAGCCTGCTACCGTGATGCGAAACGAGCCGCTGTAACCAGTCGGGAAAAGAGCTGCATGCCAACCAAATAGACGATTTGAAGTCAGTTCCTTGTCATAGTTGCGGGATGCATCAACCACCACTTGCGCAAGTCCATCGGCATAGTGGTCGGTATGAACCTCTCCTGTCTCAATTCCTAGTTGCCGTGCTATAGACGAGCGGAGCGAGGCCACATTTATTGATTGCCCTTCAATTTCAGACGAAGTCTTAACTTCCTCGGTCATTGCTTCTAGTTGTGTCAAGTTTTGTGTCTCAAATCCGAGCAGGCTTAACCGCCCAGTGAGTTCGCCCTGCAACTGATGCACACGTGCCAGTTGTGTAGATAATCGCAAACTGTCCCAGCAGAAGTGCGGCCACCCTTGTTTTTGCCATATATAAATTGCTCTTTGTCCCATTTTGTGCTTTTTATGGTTGCAAAATTAATTTAGTTATCGCACATAACCAAGAAATGCGGCGAAAAAACGTCTTATTCACCGCATTTTTTGCGTAGAATAAAATAAGTATTCACCGCATTATGGAATCGGTGTGAGTGTAAAATGCCATCATAGGGACTGTCCCTTTGATGGCATTTAGTGGGGACTCCGCAAAGTACTATTGGTACTCTGTGTCTTCGTGGGAGATTGGGGGAGATTGGGTTATAGCTGGCCGGCAAGGTGGGTGAGGAATGGGCGCAGGATTTTGCCTGATGGCTCGGCTACGCGCGTGCTCAACTCGATGTCGTTGCCCAGGCCGTTCAGCACGTTGAACTGATGGTTGCCATATTGTTCAAAGTCGGCCACGGTTTTCTTGAGGTGTGCGGCAACAAGGCGGTCGGCATCGGTCTGCCTGCCGGATTTTTTAGCATCGATTTGGTCCAGCAGCTGGATGGTGAGCGCGGCCATGTCGCCCAGGCAGTTGAGCCAGGGCTGGATGTCGGCCACGAGGAGCGAATCGCATTCTCTGCCCGAGGCTGCCATGTCCTGCATGGCTTGGCAGGTGCTCAACACTTTCAACATCTCGGCCTTGACAGGCGCACTGTTGCCATTGCTCTTGTAGGCATCCACAAGACTTGCCATGGGCTCGTTGTCATAGTAGCGCAGGAACTGCGACAGGTACTCGAAATCGGTCGCCCTGTCTTTTCCCACTACTGCTTTCACGGCGGCGTGGTAGTCGGCCTCGTTGTCGAAGGCGGCGTTGTTCCAGCTGTAGTCACCCACGCCGAACAGGGCAAACTTTGACGCCTCGCCCTGCTGCATGGGGTTGGCGATAAGGGCGCTGGCACCACGAAGGTCGGGGGCGAGCGTGGCGTTGTTGTCGATCCAGCGCTCGTCGGCAAAGTTGCTGTAAGTGTCGCGCACAAATAGCTTTGTCATGTCGTTGTCGTTGCAAGGGTAATTCCACCACCATGCTAGCCCGCGCCCCAGTTCGCCCGACACCACGTCGAGGTCGTGGGTGTTGGGCACTGTCCACACGCTATTGCCGGTGATGTAGATGATGGCCTGGGGGTGGGTCTTGCCCAGTGCACGGTAATATTTCTCATGAGTCGGCGCATTGACCCATGAGTAGGCATAGAGCTGCGGAACAAAGTTGATGGGCTTCACCGTGTCGGCAGGCGAAGCGTAGTTCTTGTTCCATCTGTTCTCGATTGCGGTTTGCAGCTCGGTCAGGCGGTCGGCATTGAGACGAAGTGTAGCATCGTCGGTGGGAACACCCACGTCGTCAACGAAGCAACCGAACTGTCGCACGCCCAGATCGTGCATGATTTGGAACTTGCTCATGATGCGGTCTATCACAGTGTTATCGCCAGGATCGGTGAATGCCGGCCCGGGGTGAATGGCCCAGATGAAGTTCACCTTGGTGTCGCGTGCCACGCTGGCAATGTCGCGCATCATGCCCGACGAGAGGTAACCTATGGACTTTTGCTTGGGCGTGATGCTGTCGGGATAAGCCTCGGCCCAGTTCTGCGAATGATAGGGGTCAGACTTGGCGCCATACATGTAGGCATTCATCTTGTAGCGTGCCATGAAGCGAAAAAGGTCCTTGGTCACGTCGGCGCTATAAGGCACGCCATAGTAGCCCTCGATGACCCCGCGATACTGGATGTCGGCATAGTCCTCAATCAGGACGCAAGGAAGATTGGAAGTGCCGCGGTCCAGAATCTGTTCGAGCGAGGCAAGCCCGCAGAAGGTTGCATCGGTGTTTTCTCCCAGGATAAGCACGTCGGCCTTCTTGGTTCCGTTCATCACCAGCACGTGGCGGTCATATTTTCCTGCCACGGCCAGGGCATTGCGGTTGACCTTCAATCTGTCGGCATAACTGTTGGCCACGCCTTTCTTGCCGTCAACGGCGAGATAGACGCACGACGTATTGCTGCTAGGCTTGGCGGACACGACGGGAGTGAGTCCGCTGGCCGAGAGCACCTGCAATGCGCGCCTGACGGTTACTTGGTCTATTTGCGGGTCGGCAACCACGGTGACCTGCTGCGTGAACGAGGTTGTTCCGGCGAGCGCCTTCTGCATGTGGGGAACAGGGTAGATAGTATAAGCATCATGTGCCCAGAGGGTGGTGAGCGATGCCACCATGACTGCTAGGGTCAATAGTAATTTTTTCATTGCAATATGTTGTGATTGTTACGTGCTACAAAGTTACGCACAATTTGGCAGAAAAGAAAATAACGACACAGGAAATCCGCTCCGAGCGATTGCCCTCGCTGTGGTCACCCCGCGGAGAACTGCGGGACACAGTGGCTTGCTTTGTGCCAAAGGGAGGGGCGCAGTTGTTATCGTTATCGCCATCGTCTAGGTTCGCAAGCGAAAAAGTTTTCGTTTTCATTTTCGTTTTCGTGAAAAATTGCTACCTTTGCACTATAATGAAAAAGACTGCACTCAAATATAGCATATTAGCCGTTCTGGCTGTGGTTTGCGCTACTATTGCGCAGGCCAAGAAAGCCCAGGAGATCGAGCCGTCCTATGCGTGGACCATCAGTGACCCGCTGGGCGACCGCAGCGAGACCGAGATTGACACCTCATTTGTCAACTACCACCTGCATGCCGTGCCCACCTCGCCCAGCCTGGCATGGGCCACCACGGGCAACTATGGCGCTCCGGGGCAGGACCAGATTTTCTTCAACCGCGACAGTTACAGCGAGTTCTTCTTCGAATCGGCTCTCGCCCCCTGGCTGCACAGCACCGAGGGCCACGTGTTCTACAACACACGCATCCCCATGACGCTCATCTCGCACACCACGGGCGGCAACAAGTACAGCAACCAGGACCGCACGATGATCACCTTCAGCGGCAATGCGACCAAGCGGCTGCAAATAGGCGCCAACATGGATTACATCTACTCAAAAGGGTCCTATGAGTACCAGGCCGACAAGAACTTCACCTGGAACCTGGGCGGCAGCTACACTGGCGACCGCTATGAGCTGCAGACGTTCTTCAACCACTATGCCTTCACCACCAAGGAAAACGGCGGCATCACCGACGACCGTTACATCACCCGCCCTGCCGACGTGCAAGGCGGCGAGAGCAAGGTGGATAACAAGAGCATCCCCACTCATCTCACATCGAGCGAGAGCAACCTGGGCGGCACGCACTTCTTCATGAACCACCGCTACAAGGTGGGATTCTACCGCTACCAGCGCGACTCGGTGACCGACACCATCGTGAGCAAGTATTACGTGCCCGTGACCAGCTTCATCTGGAGCATGGACTACAAGGACAGCAAGCACCGCTACACCAACAAGAGCGGCGCGGAGGACACCACATTCTTCAAGCACACCTACTTCAACCTGGGCGGCACCGCCGACACCACCCGCTACATGACGCTGACCAACACCGTGGGCATCTCGATGCTTGAGGGATTCAGCAAGAAGGTGAAATTCGGCTTCTCGGCCTACGCCTACCACCAGCTATACAAGCAGACCCTCCAGGCCGAGGCTATGCCCAGCGAGACACCCATAGCACCGGGACTCTCGCCCATACCCACCTATGTGCCTCGCACCGAGACCGAGAACCGCTTCTACGTGGGCGGCAAGTTGAGCAAGACACAGGGCTCGATACTGCGATACAGCGCCACTGCCGAGCTGGGACTTGCCGGCGGAGTGGAAGGCGACATCTATGCCGACGGCGACATCAGCACGCGCTTCAAGCTGCTGGGCGACACCGTCACCGTGAGGGGTTACGGCATTTTCAGCAATTTAGCGCCAGCCACGTTGCTATATATCTTTGCCTCCAACCACTTCATCTGGGACAACGACCTCAGCAAGGAGAAACGCTTCCGCGTGGGCGGCGAGCTGGACCTGCCCTTCAGCGGCACCAATATCAACGTGGGTTATGAAACGCTCAAAGACTTTGTCTATTTCAACCACGACAACATGCCCACGCAGCACAGCGACATGTTGAGCGTGTTCAGCGCCACCCTGAAGCAAGACCTTGCGTTCAAGGCCCTGCACTGGGACAACGAGGTGACCTACCAGGCATCGAGCAACCAGGGCGTGCTGCCCCTGCCCAAGCTGGCGCTTTACAGCAACCTGTATCTCCAGTTCCTGGTGGCAAAGGTGCTGCACGTGCAACTGGGCGTGGACTGCAACTACTACACCAGCTACTACGCGCCAGCCTACAATCCTGCCACAATGACCTTCCACACGCAGGATAAACAGAAGTGCGGCGACTTCATGTATATGAACGCCTACGCCAACTTCCGCCTCAAGCGCGCGCGTTTCTTCGTGCTCTACACTCATGCCAACGGCAAGCTATTCGGCGGCGACAACTACTTCTCGTCGCCCCACTACCCTCTCTCGCCCCGCTGCCTGCGCGTGGGAGTGAGCGTCGATTTCGCCAACTAACAGCCCAGGAGCGCAAAATCTTGACTTTTGCAACAAAACAAGCCCGTTTTGCATAAAAAAGATATAAAAGTCGCCGTTTTAAGTGCAAAAATTTTATTTTTCCGAATATTTGCACTACATTTGCACCATCAATGAACAAGCAAAAAAATTGACTAAAACATTTTATAAACAAAAAATCATGAAGAAATTATTACTTAATGCTACAAGCGCGCTGTGTGTTACAGCGTGTGCAATGTGTTCGTTCACAGCAAGTGCCGAGGAATTTTATCAGGAAGACTTCACAAGCACCACAGGCAGCGTCTATGTAAGCGCCCTGCCCGAAGGCTGGGACTACATCGGTTCTCTGAACTATACCTTTGAGCGCGAGCTCGACAAGTATCACAGCAAGGGCGGCGCTATCGCCATTGCTACTAACAGCACCAACTACCTGGTTACTCCTCCCGTAAAGGGTAAGTTCGCCTTCTGGATGCGCAGTTACACCAAGAGCTACAGCGGCCTCATCAAGGTTTACCTCGTGGGCGAGGAAAACGGTGTACTGGTGCTTGGCGACCAGATGGGCGACAATGCCACCACAGGCAAGAACACCACATGGGAACAGAAGTGGTTTGAGACCGAGCAGCCCACACGCGTTGCTATCCTCATGGATCATGCCGTGATCGACGATTTCTATGCCGACGAGCGCGTAGAGGAGCCCTTCACAGCAGTTACCGACATCACCGTTAAGAGCAACACCACCGGCCAGGCCTACAACCTGATGGGACAGCCCGTCAAGGCCGACGCCAAGGGCATCGTGATCATCGACGGAAAGAAGAAATTCAACCGATAAATAACTCATAAACTCCAATTTTTAACCCAGAGGAAGAGAGTCTGTCATGATGCAAGCACACCGTGACACACCCTCATCATCTTTTACCTAAAACAATCAAATAGAGTATGAAACTTACATCTGCAATCTCTAGCGTGATGGCTGCACTGGCAATCATGCCGGCAGCAAACGCCACAGCCGAGAATGTCGTTATCAACGGCAACATTATCGATTGGTATTATTACGGCAAGGACATACATTCGTCCAACACCGGCTGGTACCAGATGCCCGTGGGCGGCATTGACACTCCCGCCAACCTGGGTATGTTCCAAATCGCCATCGACCCCAGCAGCACAAAGGAAGACAAGTATGTGGGCATGGACTTCATGGCCGACAACCTGCGCAACCACGTGCTTTACAGCAACGCTGGCGGTGTATTTACCGGCGACTACTTCTACAGCTTCTTCATGCACGAGACTCCCGAGTCGCAGGAGAGCAATGAGGAGTATGGCAGCGAGGAATGGGAAATCCTCATTCGCAAGTGGGACCTCGAGACAGGCAAATATGAGACGCTCGACAAGCGTCTGCCCGCCCAGCCCACCGACCTCACCTACGACCCCATCAACGACCGCGTGTATGGAATCTTCCGCATCTTCACCGAGGAAGAGGATTATTACTATGAACTGTGCGAGCTCGACATGGAGACCTTCGAGGTGCGCCAAATCTCTCACGAGATGTTTGACACCTATCAGGATCCCCGCGCACTTGCCATCAACAGCAAGGGCGAGATCTACGGCATCACCCAGCGCGGCGAGGTGCTCAAGTTTGACAAGGAGACTGGCGCATGCACCCGCGTGGGAAACACAGGTTTCTGCACCCAGGAACGCATGATGAGCGCTGCCTTTGACTTCCGCACCGACAAGCTCTACTGGCTGGGATATGTCAACGATGGCATCAAGTATCACGGCGACACATCGGGTGCCAACAACCACCTTACCATTGCTGAGGGAGGACGCGACACCGGTATCTTTGAGGTAAACACCACCACCGGCGTGGCTACACTGCTCAGCAAGCCCGAGCACAAGGAGTTTGACTACGAGGCAATGAAACTCAACTGGGCGGGCAAGGTGCAGATGACAGGCATCTGGGTTGACGGCAGCTTTGAGAAAGCCGACCAGGACCTCAAGGTTGACCTCGTGAGCGCGCCCCAGAGCCTCAAAGCAGGCGAGACCGGCGAAATCCAGGTGAAGGTTAAGAACATAGGCAAGAACCTCATGGGCGAGGATGACTGGAGCGTAGAACTGCAGGCTGGTGGCACCAAGGTGGCAAGCAAGAGCGGCCGCGACCTTGAGAAGGGCGAAAGCCGCGTGGTTAAGTTCGCTTACACTGCTCCTGCCAGCGGTCCCGTGGCTCTCACTGCCGTGATCGTGAGCGACAAAGACCAGGTTGCTGCCAACAACAGCACTGCCGAGTTCACTATCCAAGTTGTTCCTGGCGGCATCAAGGGCGACGTTGACGGTGACGGCGAGGTTGACACCAACGACCTCAACGCTGTGATCAACGCCCTCGTTGGCAAGGGTTCAGCAAGCAACACCGACGTCGATGGCGACGGTACAACCGACGTGAGCGACGTTAACGCACTTATCAACCTCGTTTTAGGAAAAGGAATGTAAGAACGCTGCGCTTTAAGACATTAAGATTTTAAGACATTAAGAGCATCATGTTTGGTCATGGTGCTCTTAATTTATTCCTAATTATTAGTGTCCGGTAAAAACGTCGGAGACGTTAGAGACTCGAAGAGTCTCACCATGCTCTCCGAGCCTTGGAGCAGGCTCTTGGAGCTTCGCACCTGCGCGCCTACACGGTTATCAAAGATGCTGTCCTTCGGACAGAAAGCAATTTTGATGCGGTTGCCCTGGCGTTCTTCCCTCCCCTATTTGCTTCTTTCGTAAAAAATCACTACCTTTGCCGTGATGAACATAGTGCTTATCAATCGTAGCGACCACTTGGGCGGGGCAGCCATTGCTTCGCGCAGACTCATGCACGCTCTCAACGACCAGGGAGCCGACGCCCGCATGCTCGTGATTGACAACAGCAACAGCGACGGTCATGTGGCCAGCGTGGGCAGCAAGTGGCGCAACCGCTACAATTTCCTTGCCGAGCGCCTGGGCATATTCATGCGCAACGGTATGGACCGCAGCACACTGTTCAAGATCGACACGGCATCACACGGACTGGACTTGACACGTCATCCATGGGTCAAAGCTGCCGACGTGATTATCCTCAACTGGATTAACCAAGGGATGCTGTCGTTCAAGTCGCTCGACAAACTGCTCTCGCTAGGCAAACCAGTGATATGGACCATGCACGACATGTGGAACTGCACTGGTGCATGCCACCATGCCTATGAGTGCCGTGCCTATGAGACCATGTGCCACACTTGTCCGCTCACGGGAAAGAACGGCAGAGACCTGTCCACAGCCACACAAGAGGCCAAGGCACGGCTCTACGGAGCGCACAACATCCACTTCGTGAGCGTGAGCAACTGGCTCGCACAATGCTGCCGCAACAGCACGCTCTTGAAAAATGCCAGCTTGAGCGTGATAGGGAATCCGTTCCCCGCCAGCGACTTCCCCTGCAACTACGAACCAGGAAACCTGAACCTGCCACAAGGCACGAAGGTGATAGTGATGGGTGCCGCCCGCCTTGATGATCCCGTCAAGGGATTTGACCTCATGACTGACGCGATGAACCACATCGCGACGCACAATCCGCAACTGGCATCGCAGCTGCACCTGCTGCTCTACGGCGGCTTGCGCGACACGTCGTTGATCGATGGCATCGCTGTGCCGCACACCTATGTGGGATATGTCGACGACGTGAGACCGCTCTACCGCCAGGCTCACATCGTGCTGTCCACGTCGAGATATGAGTCATTCGGCTACACGCTCGTTGAAGGGATGTCGAGCGGATGCGTTCCAGTCACCACCGGCGACGGCGGGCAAGTGGACATCGTGAAGCATCTCACTAACGGTTACGTGACCGGTAGCCAGGACGCAGCGAGCATAGCACAAGGCATCGAGTGGGCTGCTAATTGCGGCCTCACCCGCGAGCAACTCCACGAGTGGGTCACAGTGCACTTCGACTCAAGCATCATCGCAAAGCAGTACCTCAACCTGATAAATAACCTATAGCCTATGTAGCCCCTCTGGCCTATGTAGCCTATATTAAATCATATAAAAAAACTATGCAGACAGTATTATTCCACAGCACGATATTCGGTCCCATCAAGAGCCGCCGCCTGGGTGTCTCGCTGGGTATCAACCTCATGCCCAATGATGGCAAGATATGCTCATTTGACTGCCTCTATTGCGAGGCTGGATTTAATGCCCAGGGACCTGGCAAGGACGGCATACCCACGCGCGAAGCCGTTAAAAAAGGTCTTAAACGCAAACTCGAGGCGATGCATGCAGCGGGCGAACCGCTCGACGTGATCACATTCTCGGGCAACGGCGAGCCCACTGTCCACCCTTTGTTCCTCGACATCGTGAAAGACGTGATGCGACTGCGCGACACCTACTACCCCGAGGCAAAGGTGAGCGTGCTCACTAACTCTACCATGGCGGGCAAGCCACATGTCGCCGAGGCACTGAAACTCGTGGACAACAACATCGTGAAACTGGACTCGGCACTTGCCGCTACTTTCAGGCTGGTGAACCGTCCGTCGTCGCCCAACGTCATCCCCGAAGGTGTTATCGAGGACCTCAAGCAGTTTGCCGGCCAGTGCGTGGTGCAGACGATGATGCTGCGTGGCGAGTGGGAAGGACACCGTTTTGACAACACTACCGAAGCCGAGGTCGATGCCCTCATCAATGCATACAAGGCCATACAGCCTCGTGAAGTGATGCTCTACAGCATAGACCGCAAGACACCTGCCGAAACCCTCACAAAAGTCACCGCCGAGGAACTCGAAACCATAGCCCAGCGCATGCAAGCCGCAGGTTTCAAAGTCCAAGTCAACGCCTGATGAGATTAGAGATTAGAGAATAATGGGTGGAGTCCAGTTGTCAGAGGCAGTGCCTCTGACCTCCCTATATAAAAAAAGAGGGCGCTCAATTGAGCGTCCTCCATTTTTTATGGAATGATTATCTTTCTTACTTGATAACCTGACCAGCCACGTTGTACTTAACGTCGTCCTTAACGATAACAACCTGACCGTTCTCGATAGTCTTAACAACCTTAACAGCGTTAACGTTGATGTCGTTGATGCCTGTCACAGGAGCTTTGATAACATATTCAATTTCGCTACCGCCATAGATTTCGCCAGTGAGTACGTCGGCTGCAGCAACTGTGAGCTTACCGCTCTCAGTGATTGTTACACCCTCTTCGGGATATACCTCGAAACCAGCGGGAACTGCCAGGAGAGCGATGCTCTCGGCAACCTTGGGCTCAAACTTGTACACGAGCTGGCAGAACTCGGGAAGGTTCTCTACGTTAGCCTTAACAGCTACAGACTCCTCATATTCGCCAGACTCCTTGTCGAAAGAAACAGTTGCGGGAGTAACCTCTGCAGGACGGAAAACAGCAACGTAAGACGAATCAACATGATTGTTAACTGCCTCAGTGTGCTGAGCGATACAATCGTCCTCGTGATCGTCGTCAAACTGACCGCACATCATGTTGCTCTTAAAGTTGTCGATGCGACCTTCTACACCCTTCTTAACAACTTCACCAGTAGCCTTGTTTACAAGACCCTTGAATACTGAACCCTCTTCAGCAGCAGTCACGTAGTACAGACGCACGTCACCGTCGTTGTAAACGCTGGGCTTTATAGCTTGGTCGGTTGAGCAGTGCTTCTCAGCAACTGTTAACTGGTCATCGCTTGCTGCATCATAACCGTCAAATGAGACGTAAGCCTTACCGGCACCTGTAGCCTCAACAGTAGCACGGAATGTGAAGAAATAAGTGAGCTGAGTGCCACCGCCACCAGCATAAGCATTTAATGCAAGAGCTACGGCCGAAACAAATAAAAGTAAATACTTTTTCATAATAGATTTTATTTAATGATTAAAAATTAAAATTTCCCTGTTGAAGATTTGTCACTAAAAACAAGTATGCACTACATCCTTACAGAAAATAATGCACGAAAGTAATAAAAATAAAGTTGCCCACATAACATATCGACAACTTTAACATGATTTTAACAATCTATACTTTCAATTAACAACTATTTCCTCATCTCGTAACTATTCAGCAATGGAACTCCCCGCACGGATCTCACTGAACTCACTGATTTTTTCATTGAAAATTATTGTTGTCCGGTAAAAAAAGAAAATATTTTTATTTTGATTTTTATGCTTCGCTTTGAAAATAGCTTGCAAGCAAAATGGAATTACATCACAGATAGTGTATTATCATTTTGGAGGGTGTGTCATAATCCGAAATTAAGTTGAGGTAGGGACGAGCGTAATACATTACACAATTATTTGAATATAAGCGTCCTAAAAACACTCCGGACGATACAGGAGTATCGTCCCTACCTGCTCTTGTTTTTGCATTGTACTCTACCAAATGCGCATTTTGACACACCCTCCATTGCATCGTAACCGATGGCCGCAGTTGCGGTGCAATTTTGATGCGTTTTGCCATGTAATCTGACGTTAATGTTGTCTGGATAGCGTCTTGACGACGGAGTCGTCACATTGCATCGTAACCGATGGCCGCAGGCCGTCGGAAAGGAATACGCCCCCCAAAAACCGACCTCGAAGGGGTCGCACTGTGCGAATCTTGCATGTATCGAGGTTGCGGTCTTCAACCGCAGTATAGTGTATTGCGTTTACCCTGCCCTGCCTTCGCTTGCGCTCAGTTAGGACAGGGTTATGTGCAGAACTTCGTTCTGCGTGTCGGCTTCCAGCCTCTCATTACAAAATCATGTGAAATCTGCGCGGGGAATCTGCAAAAAAATCTATTGTAGTATAGTTACAACAGATTGCTCTGATTTAACTGAATAAGAAATTATTCTAATTATTTTAATTTCTTTCAGTTATTATTAAATCAGTGGTATCAGTGAGATCAGCGCGGGGTGGCCACAAAAAGTAATTGGTTGTATAGTTACCCTCATCTCATGCGACGATAGAAATAGGGCGGGATGGGTGTTTCCCATGCCATTTCTTCGCCGGTGACGGGATGCTTGATAGCGAGTTTGAATGCATGCAGGCACATGCGGCTGCCGGGATCGTCCTGGCTGCCATACTTGCCGTCGCCCACCACAGGGTGATGAATGTCGGCCATGTGAACGCGTATCTGGTTCTTGCGGCCGGTGATCAACTTGAGCTCGAGCATGGCATGCTGCTTGCCTTGCTCCATGAGCCGCCATGTGGTCACGGCAAACTTGCCACCATTGTCGGTGGGACTGCTGATGACCACCATGCGCTTGGTATCTTTGAGATAACTCTCCACGCGTCCTTCGGGCTGCTCCATAACACCCTCCACGAGCGCCACATAGCGGCGGTCGGTGACTGTGGCGCGCCAGTCGGCTGTCATGTCTTGCTGCACCTCGCTGCTCTTGGCATAGACCATGAGCCCCGATGTGCGGCAGTCGAGGCGATGCACCACGTGGGCAGTGCAACGCTGGCGGGTATCGACGAAGTGCTTGTCGAGCAGATTCTTCATGTTGAGGCTTCCTGCGCCCACGCCCATCGACAGCACGCCAGGTTCTTTGTCCACGACCACAATCCAGCGGTCTTCATACACGATGCGGTAGTGCTGGCTGTTGTCGCTCTTGGGACGCGGCTGGCGGCTGATGTTGACCACGCTGCCAGGAAGCACGCGAAACTCGTGATGAGTCTGCACACGTCCATCGACCAGTGCCCCTCCCTTGGTGAGAATCGATTTCGCCTTGTTGCGGCTGATGCCGTCGAGGCACTTCATCACAAAGTCGAGCAGGCCGCACTCTTCACGCACGGTGAATGACAGCGACTTGTCGGTGGCACGAGGCACACGGTGATTGTGGTTGCGTTTCATATCGTTTTATTAATTTCTTCTGTTTTTAAAACATTAAACTGTCAAGCAATGGGGAAATCTCTCGCAGAAATCTCGCAGATGAAAAATTTTCAGAAATTTTACAATTTTCGATTATTGGAACCATTTGATTTTCATCAATTTGCTCCGATTAGCGTCCTGCTGGACGCATTTTTGCGGTTTACCTATACCCCCACCGCCACTACGTTAGGCGGTGGGGGTTATTCAAATATTGTCCTACTGGACAATCAATTACATTGACATGAAAAATTTAGATAAACTGAAAAAATAATTTTTTCTATTATCTAGATAATTAATCTCTGTGTCCTCTGTGCCTCTGTGGGAGACAGCGGGAGACAGCGGGAGACAGCGGGAGGCAGCGGGAGGCAGAATGAGACATGCCCTAGGTTACTCGTAGCCAAAGATATTCTTGAGGCGGCCGAAGATGCGTGCGCTCACGCTCTCGTTGGCCTTGAAGTTTTCCTTGTCACGCAGCATCTCCACAGCCTTGCGTTCCTCGCTCGAGAGTTTCTCGGGGACGTAGATCATGACATTGACGCGAATGTCGCCATTGCCATAACCGTCGGTCGAGGGCAGACCCTCGCCCCGCAAGCGCAGCACGGTGCCGGGCTGTGTGCCGGGCTTGATGGTGATGCGCATCTGGCCATCGACGGTGGGAATGACCACCTTGCCGCCCAGTGTCGCCGTAGCGAAGTCTATCATCAGGTTGTAGATGAGGTCATTGCCCTGACGCATGAGCTGTGCATCGGGTATTTCCTCAAAGATCACGAGCAGATCGCCGGGGACGCCGCCGCCAGGAGCTTCGTTGCCCTTGCCCGACATGCGCATCATCATGCCCTCGGCCACACCAGCAGGAATGTTGATAGTCACAACATCCTCGGTGCGTTTGAGTCCTTGTCCGCCACACTCGGGGCAGCGTGTCTTGATTTCCTTGCCGCGGCCGTGGCATGTGCGGCATTCAAACTGCTGCTGCATGGTGCCGAACATGGTTTGACGCACTTGTGTCTCCACGCCTGTGCCATGACAGGTGTGGCATGTGTTGAGTTCGGTGCCATTCTTCGCGCCAGTGCCGTTACAAGCCTTGCACGACACCAGACGGGGTATTTTGAGTTTCTTCTCGGCGCCCTTGGCCACCTCGGCCAGCGTGAGTTTAACCCTCACACGCAGGTCGGTGCCACGGTTCACGCGCTGGCGAGAACCACCACCGCCTCCGCCGAAACCACTAAAACCACCGAAGCCGCCAAAGCCACCCTCGCCAAACACCGAGCGCAGGATGTCGTTGATGTCGAAACCGCCGAAACCGCCGCCAGCACCGCCCATCTGGTCGCCAGCAAAACCAAACTGGTCATAGCGGGCACGCTTGTCGGGGTTGCTCAGCACGTCGTAGGCCTCGGCTGCCTCTTTAAATTTCTCTTCAGCCTCCTTCTTTTCCTCTTCGGTCTTGTCGTGCTGACGGTCGGGGTGATATTTGATGGCAAGTTTGCGGTATGCCTTCTTGAGTTCGTCGGCTGTAGCGTTTTTCTCTACGCCCAGCACCTCATAGTAATCTCTTTTATTAGCCATTGCTTATTCAATGTTAATTATTGTCCCACAACTACTTTAGCATGACGCAGCACCTTGTCGTCGATCATATAACCCTTAGTCACGGTGTCAATCACCTTGCCACGCATCGACTCATCGGGAGCGGGAAATGTAGTGATAGCCTCGTGCAGGTTGTCGTCAAAGTCCTTGCCAGTGCTCTCGATGGGGACTACCTTGTTGCGCTCAAGATATTTCACAAACTTGCTGTAAATCAAGTCAACGCCTTCTTTAAGAGAATCCACGTCGCCACCCTTGCTCATCGCGTCGATAGCGCGTTCAAAGTCATCAACCACGGGCAACAGGTCACGCATTGCGCTCTCGCTGCCATACTTGAGCATATCGGCCTTCTCCTTGAGCACGCGCTTGCGGAAGTTCTCAAAGTCGGCCATCAAGAACAGGTACTGGTTCTTTTCCTTCTCGAGCTGGGCCTTGAGGTCTTCGATTTCCTTGTCCTTTGCCTCAACAGCATTTTCAATGTCCTGTGCCTGCTCGGTTGCTTGTGCCTGTGCCTGCTTGCTCTTCATGTCCTGAATATCTTTTTTGCTTTTAATATTTTTCTTTGCCATAATAATTTATTTTAAATACAATGAGCACAAACCGTGCCATGCCGTCGTGCCTTGCTGTCACATCACAACTCGCACACCCGGGTAAAGCAATCGGTAAATTTGTCACGGGCACATTCTGCCATAGTGGCATTATCGAAAATGCCCACTATCGACGACCCCGACCCCGACATGCATGCATACTGCGCGCCAGCCTCGAGCATCGTCGCCTTCATCATCCACAATTCGGGATGAGCGGCAAACACGCTCGGCTCAAAGTCGTTCTTGAGCACACCGTCCCACTGCTCCACGGGCCAAGTAACCACTTGTGCTGGCGACACCTGCGAAGGCTCGGGAGTGACACGCGAGTAGGCCTCGCGAGTGGGGACGCTCACGTCGGGCTTGACCAGCAACAGGTATCGTCCCTTGAGGTCAACATCAACCGGAGTGAGCACATCGCCTATGCCAGTTGCCATCATGGGCGTGTTGTAGATGAAGAACGCACAGTCGGCACCCAGCGTGGCTGCCTTGCGTGCCAACTCGGCCTTGTCGATGCCCAGCGAGAACATCTCGTTGAGCATTGTCATCACGTGGGCAGCGTCGCTCGACCCACCGCCCAGGCCAGCGCCATCGGGGATACTCTTGTAGAGGTGCATATCGACAGGCGGCACACCATAGTCGCGCTGCATGAGGCGGTAGGCCTTCATCACCAGGTTCTTCTCGGTGGGGCAATCGACAGGATGCCCGTAGCATGTGAGCGTGGCATCATCGCCCGTGCCCGGCACGATTTCCAGCACATCGGTCACATTGACAGGATAGAACACAGTTTCCAGGTCGTGATATCCATCGGGACGACGCGACACGATGTTTAGACCCAGGTTTATTTTCGCATTAGGAAATGTAATCATCTTGCAAGTATTTTGATAAGATACTGCAAAGTTACAAAGAATCTAGGACACTATCAAGGATAACTACTCAGCAACCAGGGCAACCGCATCAAAATTGTTGCAACAATACATGTCTGATAGGACATTACCTGCGATGAGGCCGTACATACTACAAGCGCAGCGCAGTAGGATGTACGGGGTAAAGGACTATATATAACTCAACTTTAGCATTTGAAAATAAATTAGCAACAATTACATAAACAAGCGAAACTTGAATTAAACAGATTAAATAGGATTTTATGCTTATTTTCAGTGTATTTCAAGCGCAGCGCCACATAAACACCACTTCACAGGAAAGGCGCTTCGCTTGAAATTGACTAAAAATCAACTAAAATATTCTTCTGTTCTTCTGGTAACTATTCACCAATGGAACTCCCCGCGCGGATCTCACTGAACTCACTGATTTTTTCATTGAATATATATATTGTGGATTTTTTAGACCTCAGGGAGGTCGTAACTTTGGTTAACCGCTGGTCGCAGACCTGCGGGCTGCCGGTGGGGGGAGGTGAAGTGTGACAAAATCGCGGTTGAAGACCGCTACCTGGAAACGTGCAAGGTAGCGGTCTTCGACCGCAGTATAGTGTATCGCGTTTACCCTGCCCTGCCTTCGCTTGCGCTCAGTTAGGACAGGGTTATGTGCAGAACTGCGTTCTGCGTGTCGGCTTTCAGCCTCTCTTTGCCTTATGCTTTATGCGAGAGAAAGATTTTCATAAGATCC
>NZ_JAZLLZ010000014.1:0-20230 GCF_045598405.1 Sodaliphilus sp. | reverse complement strand
ACAAGATTTTAGATTATCATTGTGTCAGGATTTGTGCTATATTGAGCGAATATATGGGTTCATATATGAACGAAAGATAGTGCAAATCACGCCAATGAGAAGCAAAATATTTTCATTTGTTCTAATGGACTTTCTGGGTTCGAGGTAGCGCTCTTCAACCGCGTTTTGTTACACTTCACACCCCCACCGGCAGTCCGCAGGTCTGCGACCAGCGGTTAACCAAAGTTACGACCTCCCTGAGGTCTAAAAAATCCACAAAAATATATATTTTCAATGAAAAAAACAGTGAGTTCAGTGAGATCCGCGCGGGCAGTTCCATTGGTGAATAGTTACACAAAATAATCACTATTTGTCAAATGAATTATATTTAACCAGTTGACATAATCGGTATGTTAAGTATGCTTTTTTTTGAGATTGCAGACTGAATCTTTCGATAAATTCTTGCAATTGTCAAGGATTTTTTATATATTTGCATATATGTTGCGCACAGCGTTGTTGCTTGAGTGATATTTATGCAATATAAGATTATTAAAGTCAACGATATGTGCAGTTTTTACCATTAAGTTGTTAACAATTTTATTCCATTATTGGGTTATACAAGATAGTACAATGGCAAAAAAAGAAAAAAAAGTTGTTTACTTCGTGGAAGGCGTAGCTCCTGGTCTGTTTGGACAAAAACACTCAAGCAGGGATTATAGATTTGAAGATGCATGGGGTAAGAACCAGTTCAATAGTTCATTTCCTGCATCTCTTGTTGCATATATGGGCTACAAGAATATAGAACCAATATTCATTTGCACTAATAAGAACAACGAGATTGTTCATAAACACATAGATTCTACAACTCTACTCGGTATTGATCCGTTGAGTGACGAGGCGTATTATGATTTTGAAGCTGGGTATTATCCTTTTGAGAAATACTACACAGCAACAAGAAAGGAAAAGATAGACCTTGTTATGATAAATCGTACATCGGAAAAGGCTGTACGCGGACTGGAAGTCAAGCTCACAACATTGCCAGATAGTACGACCAAGGATTGTATAGATGAGGATTACGGAAGTGAAATAGTGGTACGCTCGCCTACGATTTTGTTTCTCGCTTGTTCTATCTGTTCTTGCTACGACTCTCCAAAGGGAAGACAGAAACTCCACGACTTGCTCAATACTATTGGATCGGAGATAAAAAACTGGAGCGAGATCCGTCAGGTTGTCCCTCATTTTGATTCCATCAAACAAGCGATTGAGGCTGTGTCTATGGATTCTGTACACATGCAAATTCCTCTTGTCATGCAGCCTATTTGGAAAACTGACAGAAAATTAACAGACCTCGAAGAGAATTGTCTTGACGTGTTCGTGTGGTCAAACCTCTCTGTCATCCAGATGTGTCTTCGCGATGTCAATGCCGTTGATGATATTTCTCGAAACCAACGTACAATCATTTGGTTATACAAGATGCTTTGGGATTTCACTCAGTTTGGTAAATTTAACTATACGGACATCGTTAATGATCTTGCGTATAACTACAAGACAGATAAAGCATTCGCTATTAGCGGTAAACTTGCAAATCCGTTGATGAAATGCAAAGAATTAACCAAGCCTCGTATTTCAAAGTTTGAAATTAAGAATATTATCCTCGGCGATGGTCAGAAGTTCCTTCGTCCAGAACGTCGATTTGATGCCTACCTTGTTAGTCACCCAGAATTATTTAGTACCAAATGAGAGTTGTTGATTTATTTTGTGGGTGTGGCGGACTAAGTCTTGGTTTTGAGAAAGCAGGCATGGATATTGTTGCTGCTTTCGATAACTGGCAGGATGCACTCTACGTTTATCGCAATAATTTTAATCATCCTGCAATCCACGCTGACCTGATGGATATTGAGGCTTCCATTCATCAGATACGTCCATACAACCCAGATATGATTATCGGAGGTCCTCCGTGTCAAGATTTCTCTTCGGCAGGAAAACGTAACGAGGATAATGGACGAGGAGATCTTACTGTGGCTTTTGCTAAAATTATTGCAGAGCTTAGACCACAATGGTTCGTAATGGAAAATGTTGAACGCATCTTGAAAACACAAAAACTTGTAGATGCACTTCGAATATTCCATTCAGCAGGTTATGGTACAAGCTATACTGTCTTGAATGCGGCTTTGTGTGGTGTCCCGCAGAAACGTAAGCGTTTTGTTATGATTGGCAAACTTGGTGCTGAAAACGATTTCATGCAAGAAATAATACGAGAAAACCTATCTGACCATGAGATGAGTGTTGCTGAATACTTTGGTGATAAGTTGGATATCCAATACTATTATCGTCATCCACGTAGTTATGTGCGTCGTGGAATATTCAGTACAGCTGAACCGAGTGCTACTATTCGTGGTGTGAACCGTCCGATGCCCCAAGGCTATCAGCTTCATCCTGGAGACCCTGTTGATAGTTTAGAGGGTATTCGCCCATTAACTACACATGAGCGTAGCATGATTCAAACTTTTCCCGAAGATTTTAACTTTGAAGGAACAAAAACTAATATAGAGCAAATGATTGGCAATGCTGTTCCTGTTAATCTAGGATATTTTGTAGCAGATGCTATATTACGTTATTCGGGCGAAAAGAGAAAAGAATACAAAAGAATAGGTATAAGGCAACTTAATCTCTATGATCTTTTCAAACAGTTTGAACTTGAACCAATCACTCAGAATTTTACGGTTCGTGAGGATGTTGAAATTGAGTATGTAACACCCGATAGAAAGACCAGATTGCCCATTGACCTCACAAAGAACATCCTTATATGTAACGTTAAAAAAGACAACTGGGAGCAGTATCTGGATGGTACCGCCAAAATTTACTATACTGGTAAGAGGTTCCCAACCACTATTGCACTCAACAAACTCTACTACTTTATGCCTTACCTCTCAGGCAAGGGCATCCGCGATCTGTACTTCATTAAGATTGCCCGTCTTGGCTACCGTAAGGAGGCTCAGGAGAATGAGGACAAGAATGATCTCCGTTTAGTGTTTGAGATAGAACGTGTAGCTCAACTCTTCGATGACTACCAGAAAGTTAAACTTGAAATATGGCGAACGTTTACGGATACCACGATGGAGAAAATTTTAAATATTCAAAGGAAATAAGTGTCATCAAACAAAAAAATGTTATAGAAGGCTTATGAAAGGAGAAACTCATTACTATGCGTTCGTGTAACCGTTCCTGCATGAGTTTTTCTTAAAAAACTGTAGGGACTAATTTTAATCAGTTACCCCGGCCGTATTTGATTGTAATTACTTTGTGATAACATTGGAAATTTGGATGAATTCATAGGTTTCCATGCTGTCGGGATCTTTTATGAAATGTATCCCCAGTTTTTCCTTTGAAGGATGTATTATTTCATTGCCGCAAGACGGGAATATCTCGAAGCTGTGGGTGTCATATGACAAACGGAGTCGGTCGGAGTCATCATTGTGTTTCTCGTAGTTCCATCTACACAATAATGTGTCGGGATATGATTGGAAACTCTTTAACCAGTCCTCTCTATCGAATGCCTTGTCCCAATGAATGTTAATCAACAAGCATGAATCTGCTGAGATGAATTTAATTTCAGCATTGTCTTCGGCGCGATAAGTCCTGCCTACAAAGTCTTCCTCGGTGTGACCAGGGCAGCAGCTCTGCAATGCTAAAAAGATAGCTAAAACGAGTACATTTAATCGAAATGCTTTCATAATGTTGAAGTTTCGGTGGGCTCTTGTGGAGTCTCTGTGGTTTCGTGCTTGGGAGTCTCTGTCTTTTCTTGCTCCTTGGGTGTGGCTTTTTCCTTCTCTTTGGGCTTTTCTTTCTTTTTCTCGGTGTTGCCGCTCTCGCTCGGTGTGCTGGGCAGTGCGCCGCTTTGCGTGAGGAATCTCATGCATGCCTTGGCGCTGCCGCCGCTGTAAGCCTTGTAGATGTTGTTGGCAAAGAGGATGTCTGTAATCTTGTTTGCCTCAACATATTGCTTCATGTTCTTGGTGAAGTAGCGGGTGTCGATGACATGTATTTCCTCAAATGAGAAGAACAGGTAGCCCGGCAGTGCGTTGCCGAAGCTGTCCTTGAGGATGATGAGACGTCGGCCGTTCTTGGTCGAGGTTCGCACTTGCGTGATCTTGGTGTCTCCGCCCATGAAGGTGCAGTAGGCAGCGGTGCTGCCATCCTTGAAGTGGAAGAAGAACTCACCCTTGGCAGGAGCACTCTCGTGAGTGATATTGAACCCTTTGGACAGGGTGTAGGTGATATAGGTGGTGGTGTATTGCACGCCGCGCGGTTCGTAGGACACGAAATCTTCAGGAGCATTTTTCACTGCGATGTCGTGTGAGTAACCATACATTGATCCCACATATCCGTGAACCACCACTTTGTCATAGTTTGACAAGTCCTTGAACGGCACTTTCGCCACTTGGGCAAACTTTTGCGCGGCGTAGAATGCGCCCAGTGGTGCCCAGTGGTGGTCGGTGCGCAGGTAGATGTCTTCTTTCACGTGTTGTGACAGCGGCGTGTAGCAGTCCACAGCCTTGACCTGTGGCAGCAAATGGCTGTAAATGTTGCGAATGGTGGGCAACTGTGGTCTTGACAGTTTCTTCGCTTTCTCGGGCAGGTAAAACTCGGTGGAAGTGGGAATTACCATGCAGTAAACCTGCACTTTGCCGCCAAATGCCTCTTGGTAGGCGTTAGCGGTCTCGGCATAGGAAACACCGCCGTTGGCATCGCCTCCGTAGGCGTTGAGCGCTCTCACGTTGGGGCCCGAACCCACGATGATGATGCCCGCGGTGGCGAGTTTGGCGTTCTCGTCGGCAAGGTCTCCGCCGTCAAAGTCGGCGATATTGCGGTTGTCGTCCTCGGCAACTTCCTGGTTCTCTTCGTTGCTATCTTGCTGGTCAGAAGCATGGAACACGATATCATCCTCGCCGTTGCCCAGCGAGAGCGCAAGGTGCTGCTTTAAGCCCATCGACAGAGTCATGAGTTGGTCGCGGAACGGCTCACTGTCGCTGAACCATTCCGATATCTCCTTGGCGTAAGTGCCATCCTTGAGTTTGTCGACGCTGAACTCGGGCACAGTGGCGAGTTCGCGGCGCTCAAGTTCGGAAAACGTGCTGCGAGGAAAAGTGGCAAACACTCCTGCCATTGTCAGGAATACTATGTTGAAAATGCAAATGAATGTCTTGTTCATAACTGTGGTTGTGCTAGTGCGTTATTGCACGAGGTAGTTGCGCAGGTACTTGGTGGTGCGAGCCGTTGCCGCATGCGCGCTGTTGTTGCAGAAGAGGATGTCGGTGATTCCGTTCTCTTTCACATAGTTGGTGAGGTTGAGGGTGAAATAACGGCAATCTACCACGTGGATGTCCTCAAATGAGTAGAACAGGTAGCCTGGTATCGCGTTGCCGAAACTGTCTTTGAGTATGAGCAGTTTGCGTCCGTTCTTGGTCGATGTGCTCACGTGGGTGAGTTTGGTGTCGCCTCCCATGAATGTGCAATAGGCGAGTCCTGATCCGTCCTTATAGCTCCAGAAAAATTCTCCCTCGTGCAGTGTTCCTGCCTTGACCACGTTGCGGCGTGACTTGTCGAGGGTGTACTCAATGTAGGTGGTGGAGTAGTCCACACCCTTGGGCACATAGTAGTAGAAATCTTCAGGATTGTTCTTGATGTCGATGCATTTAGTGAATCGATACATGGTGCCCACAAAGTCACGCACCACGCGTTTGTCATAGTGCGACAAATCTTTGAACGGAACACCTGCTGCCCGTGCAAACTGCTGGGCTGCGTAATAAGCGCCCAGCGGTGCCCAGTGGTGGTCGGTGCGAGAGTAGATGTCCTCGCTGGCGTGTTTTGTGAGTTCGGGTATGAGCGCCACGCCATGCACGTTCTTGTCGAGCGCCTGGAAGCACTTGTCTATGGCTTTGGCTTGCGAGCGGTTGACGTCGGCAATCTGGTCGCCGCCGTAGAATGCTGCCGCTGTGGGCACTGGCATGCAGTAGATGTTCACCTTGCCCTCAAAGTTGCGGTAGTACTCGTTGGCCACCTGTGCATAGTCCACCATGCACTCGCTGCCGCCGTTGAACGGGCTGAAAGCCCTCACGTTGCACGAGTCGCCCAGGATGATGATGCCTTGTGCGCCTTTGCGCATGCGGGGTTGAGAGGGGGTGTCGGTTGTCTGTGCAATGGCCGGAACCATGCTTGCTAGTATTGCAGTGAGAATGAATATCTTTTTCATTGTGATGTGATTAGAAACGTGTGTAAAGGAATGCATTGTTGGTGGCTCCCACGAGTAACGCTGTGCTCACGATGAGAACCACGATGGAGAACACGATGCGTGCGCTCATCACGGTGAAGCGGTAGAACGCGCTGTCCTCGCCGCCCATCATGTTCTGGCACAAAGTGTCGGCCCACTTGCGCACGGGCATGGCGAAGACGATTGCCACGATCCACAGCCAGAAGTTGTTCATCACGGCTGTCTCGGTGATGATGTTGGTGAACTCCTTGGCATTGCCGAATGCCACCATGAAGAACCTGCCCATTGCGTTC
This sequence comes from Sodaliphilus sp., assembly GCF_045598405.1. Classification (NCBI taxonomy): domain Bacteria; kingdom Pseudomonadati; phylum Bacteroidota; class Bacteroidia; order Bacteroidales; family Muribaculaceae; genus Sodaliphilus; species Sodaliphilus sp. The sequence continues at coordinate 13,687 of NZ_JAZLLZ010000014.1, read as the reverse complement.
ATGTCCACGAAGTAGAAGATTGCCCATCCCAGTACCACTAATATAAGGCTGTAGATGTGCATGATAAATGCAGGAATGCCCCATCGCAGCAGCGTGTATTTCTCTATCATCAGTATTACCCCGAAGTAGAGGCCCCACAGGATGAAATTCCAGCTGGCTCCGTGCCACATGCCGGTGAGGAACCACACGGTGAGCAGGTTGAACCACTGGTGCCGGCGGTTGCCGCCCATGGGAATGTAAACATAGTCGCGGAAGAAGCTGCCCAGCGACATGTGCCAGCGACGCCAGAAATCGGTGATGGAGCTGCAGCAGTAGGGGTGGTTGAAGTTCTCGTTGAAGCGGAAACCCATGCAGCGGCCTATGCCTATCGCCATGTCGCTGTAGCCCGAGAAGTCGTAGTAAATCTGGAACGTGAACGCTAGTATTCCCAGCCATGCGCCAGTAGTAGTGAGGTCGCCGTTGCCCGAATCTAGGAACTGTTTGGCAATTTCCGACAACTGATTGGCAATAATCACCTTCTTGGCCAGTCCCAGCATGAAGCGGGTGATGCCCTGGGCCACGTCGTCGGAGGTAATGGTGCGCTTGTGTATCTCGTTGACCACGGTGTCATAGCGCACGATGGGGCCGGCAATGAGTTGCGGGAACATGGAGATGTAGAGCAGCAGTCCCCAGTAGCTGCGTTGCGCCGGTGACTCGCGGCGATAGACATCGACAAGGTAGGAGAGTGACTGGAACGTGTAGAAACTGATGCCTATGGGCAACGCGATGTCGGGGATGGCGCAAGGCAGGCCCAGCGCGTTGACTTGCTCGGCAAAGAAGCTGGCATACTTAAACACGCCCAGCACGCCCAAGTTGCACGCTACGCCCACGCCGAGCGCCAGCTTGCGCCACCGCGTGGCGTTGTCCATGGCCCGTCCCACGATGTAGTTCATGAGCACGCTCAATAGCATCAGGAACACATACACCGGTTCGCCCCAAGCATAGAAAATGAGCGAGAACACGATGAGAACCAGGTTTTTGACCGTGTTGCTAGTGGGTATTGACGCATGGTCGTGTGCAAGCCAGCGGTCAATCAACACACCGGCCATGTAGCATATAATGAATGCTGGTAGGAATGCAAATAAGAAGAATAAGTCGGCAAATACCATAATAGGGGACTTCTATAAAAAAATTAAGTGTCACTTGAACAAGTTGCGCAGGCTAGTAGCGATGAGCATGCCGTTAGACTTGGCACCTTTCACCGACGTGTGGGTACCGTCGCTAGTGTAAACCTTGCGTCTTCTCTCGTTTTGCGCCACAACTTTCGACTCCTTGTCGAGCCTGATCACGTGGCAGTTGAGCCGCTTTCCGCATTGCTCGATGATATCTCCTGCTTGCGCTATCAGTTCGGTCGGGGCCGATGTAGTCTGCATGGGCGTGAGCAGCACGATATGTGCTTTGGGGTGCTGTTGCTTGAGCAGCAACACGTTGTGCCTTACCGATAGAGCCAGCGACGTGACTTCGCTAGCCTTCATGTTGAGCACGTCGTTGTCGTTTTGCCCCCACGCCTGCTCCACGCTTTGCGCGAATGCGCCGGGACGCTTGCCCGAGAACCACGCATCGTTGGTTCCGGCTCCTATGATTATGTAGTCGGGACTAGGTTTGTTGTCGGCGTTAAGGCGCAACACTTGGTTGTATATCACGTTGTTATCGCCCAGCACACCGATGTTCTCGTCAACGTTGGCAATGGTGGCTGCGGTGTTGGTCCATGTTGCGCCGCTCCGGGCATAGCTGCGCAGCGATTCGGGACGGATTTCCTGGCCGAACCAGTAGGTCCATCCGCGCTGGCTGCCGCAGTTGTCGCCGCCCAGCCACGTGTTAGAGTCGCCCAGCACAGCAATGCGTTGGCAAGGAGACACTAATGGACACAGCAAAATAAAAGTAAATAATATATATTGTGTTATTGATTTCATAATTAGACTACAAAATTACTAATTTTTTATCAATAGTGAAAAGTATTTTTGCATAATGAGAGAAAATTTTGTAACTTTGTTAGTCGAAAATATTAATTAACATTATGAAAAGCAGAATCACTGAATTATTCGGAATAGAATATCCCATCATAGCAGGTGGCATGGTGTGGTGCAGCGGTTGGCGTCTGGCGGCAGCTGTGAGCAATGCCGGCGGATTAGGTCTTATTGGTGCCGGGTCAATGACGCCCGAGGTGCTGCAAGAGCACATCCGCAAGTGCAAAGCTGCCACAAGTAAGCCTTACGGCGTGAACGTGCCGCTCATGTATCCGCAGATAGAACGTCTCATGGACATCATCGTAGAGGAAAAAGTCCCCGTGGTGTTCACTAGTGCGGGCAGTCCCAAGAAGTGGACCCCGTTCTTGCACGAGCATGGAGTCAAAGTGGCCCATGTCGTTGCATCATCAACATTTGCCTTGAAGTGCGAGCAGGCTGGGGTGGACGCTGTTGTGGCCGAGGGCTTTGAAGCAGGAGGTCACAACGGGCGTGAAGAGACTACTACAATGTGTCTCTTGCCTGCCGCACGCAAGGCAATTTCTTTACCCCTCATCGCTGCTGGTGGCATTGCGACCGGCGACGCTATCCTGGCAACTAAGGTGCTCGGCGCCGAGGGTGTCCAGGTAGGTACGCGATTCGCGCTCACACAGGAGAGCAGCGCCAGCGACGCATTCAAGCAGCGTTGCCTCGACCTCAATGAGGGTGACACAAAACTGCTGTTGCGCAAATTATCTCCCACACGTCTGGTGAAGGGCGGATTCTACACTGCCATTGAGACTGCCGAGAACGAGGGAGCTTCGCCCGAGCGATTGCTCGAAATTATTGGCACAGGGGCTTCGCGCCGCGGCATCTTCGAGGGTGATGTGGAGACTGGCGAATTAGAGATAGGCCAGACATCGGCGTTGCTCAAGGGCAAGCCTGTGCAGACGGTACAACAGGTCTTTGACGAACTCGTTGCAGAATATAAGGCGGCTGTTGAAAAAATTAAAGGTGTTTAACACACAGGTTACGCATAAAAATGTTACCTTTGTGCTGTAAACACAACCAATATTAACACATTAAAATGATAAGATATTATGTCACAATGGTTTGAATGTAAAGTAAAGTATGATAAGATGATGGAGACAGGTGTTCTCAAGACTGTAACTGAGCCCTATCTCGTCGATGCCCTCTCATTTACCGAGGCCGAAGCTCGCATCACAGAGGAGATGCAACCCTACATCTCTGGTGAATTTTCAGTGTCGGCAGTGCGTCGCATCAATCTCAGCGATATCTTCTATAATCAGGCAGGCGACAAGTGGTACAAGGTGAAAACTAACTTCATCACCATTGACGAGAAGACTGCTGTCGAGAAAAAAACTGCAACATTCCAGCTGGTTCAGGCAAGCGAGTTCAGCAACGCGCTCACAGTATTCATGGAAGGTATGAAGGACACCATGGCCGACTTTGAAATCGCTTCGATCACCGAGACTGCCCTCATGGACGTGTTCTCGGCCGACCTTAAACGCACACTTGCCGACAAAGCTGCCGAAAAAGAGTGATTGTGGACGTAGCAAGCAATATCAAACACATTGAGGCGCAACTTCCTGAGGGGGTTCGCCTCGTTGCCGTTTCCAAGTTTCATCCTGTGGAGGCACTGCGACAGGCTTATGATGCCGGACAGCGTGTGTTCGGCGAGAGCCGTGCCCAGGAATTGGCGGTTAAAGCCGAGCAACTGCCCGGTGACATCGAGTGGCACTTCATAGGCCACTTGCAGACCAACAAGGTGCGTCAGGTGGTGAAGCATGTCAGCGTGATTCAGAGCGTCGATTCGGTGAAATTGCTACGCCTCATCGATGCCGAGGCTGCACGATTGGATCGCACGGTAGATGTGCTGCTTCAACTACACGTTGCACAAGAAGAAGCCAAGAGCGGTTTTGCACCAAGCGAACTCCTTGAGGCTGCAGGTAGGGGAGAACTGGACGGATTGACTCACGTGCGCCTGCGCGGACTCATGGCAATGGCAACGTTTACCGACGACGAGACCCTCATTGCCCGCGAGTTCTCAACCGTTGAAGACACGTTCAAAGCCTTGCGTGCCACACACATGGCAAGCAACGACGCGTTCAGCGAAATAAGCATGGGAATGAGCGACGACTGGCACATTGCAGTGCAGCATGGCAGCACGTTAGTGCGCATCGGGACCGCCATTTTCGGCCACCGTGAGTATTGAATTACCTGGTTGCTCTACCTCTCCCAATGCTATATATCCTTCTGTTACTATGTCTTATCCCATTGCTGACCGATGGCCATGTGTCTTTCTGACCGTCTAGCGACTATCGGTTACGATGCAGTGTGGCCTCTGCCGAGGCCGTTGTGGTGGATAGCTTTCCATCCGACGGTCTAGCGACCGCCGGTTACGATGCAGTGTGACGGGTTTCCCGTCATGGATGGCGGTATATGTTGTGTCCAATGGTCTGTGTACCACTGGTTACGATTGCTAAACTTGGACAGATTTGTTGACAGTAGAATAGATCCTATTTGATGGGGATAAGTGGTACAGGCGGTGGCACCTTATTACATCGTAACCAGGGGAGCGCAAAATGTGTTTTGTGGGGTAATAATGCAATTTCGTATTGTGCGACACCTTATCGTAGAAGAGGGATAAGTGCTTCTGGCGGTGGAACCGCCTTATTGCATCGTAACCGGCGGACGCAGTCCGTCGGAGAAGGGAATATAAAACTAACGGCCTCAGAGGGGCCGCACTGAAAATAATATGGCATACATCTGTCCTACCGTCTAGCGACCATAGGTTACGATACATGGTGACGGGTCCCTCCATCATGTATGATTCACTTTGGGGCATCTCAAAATCGCCACGACATAGCAATAAAATTTACTTATAAATGTTATTGTTGAGGAGTGTCAGCGGGGCGTCATAGGAACTTCTCGTCATTTTTTTTGTGCAAAAAAATCACATTTATAAAATAATTTACTAACTTTGTAGTCAATCTTACAACCGAAAAAAACTAATTATTAACAAAAATAACACTAAGTAAAATGTCAACAGAAAACAAAAACGGCAAATTGGTTGCCATCATTGCGATGATGTTCCTCTTCGCTATGATTTCTTTCGTGACTAACATGGCGGCTCCATTCGGCCAGATCTGGAAAATCCAGTACGAGTGGGCTGGCATGATGGGTAACATGATGAACTTTGCAGCATACCTCTTCATGGGTGTTCCTGCAGGTATGATGATTTCAAAGATGGGTTACAAGAAGACAGCTCTTGTAGCGCTTGCACTGGGTTTCGTGGGTATTGCTGTACAGTTTATTTCAAGTAAACTTGCTGGTACAGAGATTAGCACTTACGTTGTTTACCTTCTCGGTGCTTTCATCTGCGGTTTCTGCGTTTGTATTCTTAACACCGTTGTTAACCCCATGCTCAACCTCCTTGGCGGTGGCGGCAACAAGGGTAACCAGCTCATTCAGACTGGCGGCTCGCTCAACTCGCTTGCTGGTACTCTCACTCCCCTCTTGGTGGGTGCCATGATTGGTCAGGTAACCGACAAGACTTCGATGTCTGACGTTTCTCCCTTGTTGATGATTGCTATGGGCATCTTTGCAGCGTCGTTCGCAATCATTTATTTCACTAAGCTCCAAGAGCCCGAGCAGGCCGATGGCAATATGATGGAAATGATAAAGGGCGCGCTTGGCTATCGTCACCTGGTGCTGGGTATTATCGCTATCTTCCTTTATGTAGGTGTTGAGGTTGGTATCCCCGGTGAAATGATTTTCTACCTCAGTGACACTTCTGAGAACGCTGTCCTTGGTTCGGCTGCTATTGCTGGTACCGTTGCTGCTGTTTACTGGCTGCTTATGCTTGTTGGCCGTCTCACATCTTCTTTCATCAGCGGTAAGGTTTCGACACGTGCACAGATTGTGACAGTTTGCACCGTTGCGCTTGTACTTCTCATTGCTGCAATCTTTGTTCCCGAGAGCAATACTTTCACGCTCCCTGGAACAGAAGAAAACCCCTTAGACCTGGTTCTCTTCAAGTTCACTGGCGGTGAACTTCCCATCAAGTGTATCTTCTTTGTGCTTTGCGGTCTTTGCACATCAGTGATGTGGGGTGGTATCTTCAACCTTGCGACTGAGGGTCTCGGCAAATATACCGCTGCTGCTTCGGGTCTGTTCATGGCGATGGTAGTTGGTGGTGGCGTAGTGCCTCTGGTACAGGACCTCGTTGCTGGTGCTGTTGGTTACATCCAGAGCTACTGGGTGATTGTTGCCAGCGTAGCTTACATGCTGTTCTACGCGCTCATCGGCAGCAAGCCTGCTAAGAAGTAATCATTATTACACATTATATTATATGGGTGCATCGAAGCAATTTGGGTGCACCCTTATTATGTGTGTGCATGCAGGGGTGTGCAAAATGCATTTTTTTTAAGGTTTATTTTGCTATTTGCACAAATTGTAGTAATTTCGTACTCAAAATAATATCACATAACATTTTAAAATAATTTCTTTTTCGGATTCTATGGTAAACGAAAAACTTATGAAGATTGCAGCCGATAACATTCGCATACTCGCTGCAAGTATGGTTGAGAAAGCCAACTCTGGTCACCCTGGCGGTGCTATGGGTGGTGCCGATTTTGTTAATACACTTTATTCTAAATATCTGGTTTGTGATCCCGATGATCCCACATGGTTCGCCCGCGACCGTTTTTTCCTTGATCCCGGTCACATGTCACCCATGCTTTACAGCGTGCTGTTCCTCACAGGCAAGTACACACTTGAGGATATTCAGTCATTCCGCACATGGGGCAGCATCACGCCCGGTCATCCCGAGTTGGATGTGAAACATGGTGTGGAGAACACCTCTGGCCCTCTCGGGCAAGGTCATGTCATGGCTGTGGGCTGTGCTATTGCTGAGCGTTTCATGGTGGCACGCTTTGGTGAGACTATCGCTCACAAGACTTATGCCTTCATCAGTGATGGCGGCGTGCAAGAGGGTATCTCACAAGAGGCTGCTCGCATTGCTGGCAACCTGGGGTTGAGCAATCTCATCATGTTCTACGACAGCAACACAATCCAGCTTTCTACCGAGTGCGATGCAGTGAGCAACGAGGATACTGCTGCTAAGTATCGTGCATGGAACTGGAACGTAATTGAGGTAGATGGAACTAATGCTAATGAGATGGCCCAGGCTCTCGAGGCTGCACAGGCCGAGGCTGAACGTCCCACCCTCATCCTGGGTCACACCGTGATGGGTCGCGGATGCGTTACCGAGGACGGTGCTAGCTTCGAAGGCAAGTGCAGCACTCACGGCAATCCCATCGGCAAGTCGGGTGCAAGCTTTGAGAAGACTATCGCTAACCTGGGCGGTGACCCCGAGAATCCATGGGTTGTATTCCCCGAGGTTGCTGAACTGTATGCACAACGTGCAGCCGAACTGCGTGAGGTCGTAGCTAAACGTCGCGCCGAGCATGATGCTTGGGCTAAGGCTAACCCCGAGGCGGCAAAGGAACTTCAAGACTATATCGATGGCAAGGTGGCTCAAGTTGATTATGCGGCAATCGAGCAGAAACCCAACAATGCCACACGAGCTTCGTCGGCAGCTGTGCTCAAGGTGCTCGCTCAAAATGTCAAGAATATGATTGTGTCAAGTGCTGACCTTGCTAACAGCGACAAGACTGACGCTTTCCTCAAGGAAGCTGGTGCCTTTGCTCGTCATGACTTCAAAGGTGCATTCCTGCATGCAGGCGTGTCAGAACTTGCAATGACATCTATAATAAATGGTATGGCACTTCATGGTGGTGTTATTGCTGCTTGTGGCACATTCTTCGTGTTCAGCGACTACATGAAGCCCGCCGTTCGCTTGTCGGCTCTCATGGAACTCCCCGTTAAGTTCATATGGACTCACGACGCATTCCGCGTGGGCGAGGACGGACCCACTCATGAACCCGTGGAGCAAGAGGCACAGATTCGTCTCATGGAGGAACTCAAAAACCATAGCGGACGCAACAGTATGCTCGTGCTTCGTCCTGCCGACGGTCCCGAGACTTCGGTGGCTTGGAAGATGGCGATGGAGAATACCAAGACTCCCACTGCCCTCATCCTCTCTCGACAGAACATCAACGACCTGCCTGCGGCCAGCGGCAATCGCTATCAGGAAGCCCTCGGTGCCGAGCGTGGCGGATATGTGGTGGTTAAGGACGAGAATCCCGATGTCGTGCTTGTGGGCAATGGTTCCGAAGTTGCTACTCTCGTCGCTGCTGCTGCTATCGTGAAAGAGAAAGGCGTGAAGGCTCAGATTGTTTCTGTTCCCTCAATCGGGTTGTTCCTAGAACAGGACACCGAGTATCGCAATGAGGTGATTCCGGCTAACCTCCCTGCATTTGGTCTCACCGCTGGTCTTCCCTCAACTTTGCGTAGGGTGGTGCCCACTGGCGAAATCTTCGGTTTAGACCACTTCGGTGCTTCGGCATCTTATAAGGTTTTGGACGAAAAATTTGGTTTTACTGCCGAAAATATAGCTGAAAAGATATTAAAATTTGTAAATTGATGAGATTTTTCAACAAAAAATGAATTTTTTTCGTTGGAAATTATACTCACAAGAAAAAAAAGTGCTATATTTGCACAATAATTTGAGTAAGAAAATATAAAATTATTAATTGTTTAACAGATACAAAACACGTAAGTCTATGAAAAAGATTACATTGCTGGCGCTTGCATGCGCCATGTTCATGGTTCCTACTGTTGCTAGCGCTCAGGAGGTAACTTATGTTGAGGATCCTGCACAAGGTTTAATTTTCAACAAGTTCCAGGACAACTGGTTCGTTGAAGGTCTCGGTGGTGCAGGCGTTATGATGTCAGCTTATGACAAGCACGCTAAGTTTGGTGACCGTGTAGGTTACAAGGGCAACCTCGTTGTAGGCAAGTGGTTCTCTCCCATCATCGGTCTCCGTGTGGGTGGTGAGTTCAACCAGATGAAGGGTGCTACAGATAATGTTAATGCTCTGGGTTTCCTCGGAAAAGAAGCTAAGGACCGCGGTTACAGCTTGCAGCACTTCAACAACATCGGTGGTTTCGGTGATGTTCTTCTGAACCTTACTAACTGGTGGTGTGGTTACAAGCCCGGTCGTTTCTACAACGCTGACCTCTATATGGGTTTCGGTGTACACTGGGTATATGAGAAAGATGCTAAGGGTAACTGGAAATATGACGGTGGTAAGGGTGGCGAAAGCCGCAACTACTCAGCTCGTGTTGGTCTTCTCAACACATTCCGTCTGAGCGAGCAGGTTAACCTGCTTCTTGACCTCCGTTTCGAGGAAATGCAAGAGCATGTTGACGCTCGTGGTAACCGCACATGGGTTGAGTATCCCTCTGCTCTTCTCGGTCTCTCTTACCGTTTCAACAAGAGAGAGTGGAATGCTCCCGTGGTTCCCGTTTGCCCCACTTACAAGTACACAGATGCTGAAGGTGACGCTCTCGTTGCTCGTCTCGCTGCTGCTGATCGCAAGATCGCTGACCTCGAGGAACAGCTGAAGAACTGCCGCAAGCCTGCTCCCGTAGCTCCCGTAGCTCCCAAGGCTGACGCTCCCCTCGCAACTATCTACTTCCCCATCAACGTTTCTAAGATTGTAGGCGTTCAGAACAACGTAGTTGACGCTGTTGCTAACGTAATGCTCGATGAGAACAAGGAATACCTCCTCACTGGTTGGGCTGATAACTACACTGGTAACGACAAGATCAACACTCGCCTCCGTAAGGACCGCGTTGCTACCGTTAAGGGCGCTCTCGAAGGCAAGGGTGTAGATGGTGCTCGTCTTGAGACTCAGATCAACGACGGTAACCTTACTAACTACGGTCCCAAGTGTGCTTCACTCGACCGTGCCGTAACTATCGTTCGCAAGTAATCAGTTACTTAACGATAAATATAAAAACGCTTCCTTCGGGGAGCGTTTTTTTTGATACTTGCTCTTGTGTGTGTTCCCCCTTTTTGCTAACTTTGTACTCCCGATTTGGCGATATTGTCGGTTTACGACAATGGGATATTTAATATATTGATAGATTGTGGCTGGTTCTAATAGCAAAGATGGTTTGTTAGCGATGATACGCGACGGCGAGCACATGTCGTTGCGTCAGCAGTTTTTGCTCACTGCGCAGTTGAGTATGCCTGCAATCATGGCCCAGTTGTCTTCTATTGTGATGCAATACATTGATGCATCAATGGTGGGCAGCCTGGGAGCTAACGAAGCCGCTTCAATAGGACTTGTGTCAACAACATTATGGCTTTTTGGTGGTATAAGTGGCGCGTTTTGTACGGGTTTCTCGGTTCAAGTTGCCCATTTGATTGGTGCCAAAAAGAATGTTGAGGCTCGTAACATTGTGCGGCAGTCAATGACTGCATGCTTGGTTTTCGGGTTATTCTTGTCGTTGTTTGGTATAGGCATTAGTTCTTACTTGCCCATATGGTTAGGCGGCAACGAGGAGATTATAATGTCTTCGTCAACTTATTTCTTGATATTCTCATCATGCCTGCCATTCCTCATTTTCAATATTCTTGCGAGCGGAATGATTCGTTGCAGTGGCAATATGCGAATTCCTAGCTTGCTGAACATACTGATGTGTGTTCTTGATGTAATATTCAATTTCTTGCTCATATTCCCAACTCGTAGTGTCACGGTATGTGACTATGCTTTCACAGTCCATGGTGCGGGTTTGGGAGTTACCGGCGCTGCATTAGGTACTGCCATTGCGGTGGTCATTGTGTGCATGTTTATGATGCACTATCTTGTGTTCCGGTCGCGTGAATTGAAGCTTACATTGGACAGTGGGTCATTTATTCCCACAAAGGAATGTTTGCATAAGGCTGTTAAGATATCGTTACCGATGGGAATACAGCAGTTTGTGATGTCTTCGGCACACATTCTCACTACCGTGATTGTTGCGCCGCTGGGAAATGTGTCGATAGCAGCTAACTCTCTTGCTATCACTGCCGAGAGTTTGTGCTATATGCCTGGTTACGGCATAGCCGATGCTGCCACTACGCTTGTGGGACAGAGCCTTGGTGCCGGGCGCCGATACCTAGCACGGCACTTTGCTTACATCTCGGTCTTTCTGGGTATGTCATTGATGGGATGCATGGGTGTTCTGATGTTTATTGCTTCTGAAGGCATGATGTCGATGATGACAAATGTCCAGACTGTCATTGACCTGGGTAGCAGTGTGCTGCGCATAGAAGCGTTTGCCGAGCCATTCTTTGCTGCTGCTATTGTCACCTACGGCGTTTTTGTGGGTGCGGGTGACACAAAGACACCGTGCTGGATGAACATTATGAGCATGTGGGGTGTCAGGTTGACATTGGCCTGGCTGTTAGTCAATGTGTTCGGAATAGGGTTAATGGGCATGTGGATTGCGATGGCCACCGAATTGTGCTTCCGCGGCACTATTTTCCTGTTGAGAATGTGGCGTGGTGGATGGATCAAAAATAACATATAGCAATGATAAATAGATAGAGCGATGAAAGTAATAAAAGACATAGAAGTGGGCGGAGAGAGACCGTTTTTTGAAAGTCATGATCTCCGCATTGAGAATGTTACCATTGTCGATGGAGAATCGGGAATTAAGCAGTGCTCTAATATAGAAGCTGTGAATTGTCGTTTCATAGGCAAATATCCATTTTGGCACGTCGATGGGTCGCTGATTGAGAATTGTTATTTTGCGCCAGGTTCGCGTTCGGCAATCTGGTATAGCAATGACATGTTGATGCGCAACACCGTGATTGATGCTCCCAAGTTGTTCAGAGAAATGAAAAATCTCACTCTTGAGAATGTTACTATCAATGATGCCGATGAGACTTTCTGGAACATCGATGGATTGACTATAAAGAATGTGACGCTGCGTGAAGGCACTTATCCGTTCATGGGAAGCAAAAACATCGAAGTCGATGGACTCGACAGTGAAAGCAAGTATGTATTCCAGTATGTCAAGAACGTAGTCATCAGGAATGCCAAGATTACTACTAAAGATGCATTCTGGGAAACGGAGAACGTCACGATTATTGATTCGGAACTCAATGGTGAATATCTGGGCTGGCATTCCAAGAACCTCAAACTGGTTAATTGCCGCATAACCGGCACTCAACCATTGTGTTACGCTCATGGCTTGGTGCTTGAGAATTGCACATTTGGCGATGATGCCGACCTTGCCTTTGAATATTCGACTCTCGATGCCTCAATCAAGGGACATGTACGCAGCATAAAAAATCCCACATCGGGAGTGATAAATGTGGATTCTGTGGGTGAGGTGATTCTTGACGAAAATATCAGTCAGCCTGCCGATTGTGTAATTAATGTAGCAAACAAGAAGTGATGAATTTTGATTTTGATACTCCCGTGAATCGCCGCGGCACCAATTCCTATAAATGGGATTCTGATCACGTGGGCGATGACGTATTGCCTATGTGGGTTGCCGACATGGATTTCAGGACGGCTCCTGCAATCATTGATGCTTTGAGGACTAGGGTAGAGCATGGCGTGTTTGGCTATGTAACGGTCCCCGAGTCTTATTATGATGCGGTCATCAGCTGGTTTGCCCGCCGGCATGGGTGGGAGATCAAGAGAGATTGGATACAATATACAAGTGGTGTGGTGCCTGCTGTTTCGGCAATCATTAAAGCGATGACACGCCATGGCGACAAGGTTGTGACAATGACACCTGTGTATAATTGCTTTTTCTCATCAATCAAGAACAACGGGTGCCAAGTCCTTGAGTGCGACTTGGTTTATCAAGACAGTACTTATGTGATTGACTATGACAAGTTAGATCACTGCCTCTCGCAAGACGATGTGAAGCTGTTGCTGCTATGCAATCCTCACAATCCTGCATGCCGTGTGTGGACGCGAGACGAACTGCTGCGAGTGGGTGAGTTGTGTATTGCTCACGGGGTGACTGTTGTGAGCGACGAGATACATTGCGAGCTTGTGATGAACGGAAATAAGTTCACTCCATTTGCATCAATATCCCAAGAACTGCAAGACATAACTATCACATGCAATTCTCCCAGCAAGAGTTTCAATACTGCCGGACTGCAGATTGCTAATATAATATGCAACAATGGTGAGATTCAAGCCAAGATAGATAGAGCAATTAATGACAATGAGGTGTGTGATGTCAACCCCTTTGGTGTTGAAGCGTTGATTGCTGCATACAATTATGGCGAGCCTTGGTTAACCGAACTATGCCAGTATATCGAAAGTAACTATCTGCTAGTGAAAACATTCATTGAGGAGAATCTTCCGTCGATAGGCGTCACAAAGCTTGAGGGTACTTACCTGGTGTGGCTTGACTGTAAGTCCCTAGGCAAGACGAGCGATGAATTGACACGGGTTCTAGACGACCGAGCAGGGGTGCTTGTCAATAGCGGCACGATGTATGGCGCTGCGGGCGAAGGGTTTATAAGACTCAATATCGCATGCCCGCGATCGCAAGTCACCGAGGCATTGCATCGCATGATGCCAGTCCTCAAGTCGCTATAAGAGGAAGCATACATCTCTATCTCCCACAGAGTTACTATGTTTGCAGTCGCAAATGACAAGAGGCTGTGAAAAATAGCCAGAACAGGCGGTAGCTTTTTCCGCTCAAAGGGGCTTTGCCCCGGCCGCTCGGGCTGTCCCCAGTGTGTTTTTCATAGT
>NZ_JAZLLZ010000013.1:0-7182 GCF_045598405.1 Sodaliphilus sp. | reverse complement strand
TCGATGTCGTGTTGGTGGTTCGTTTGGTTTTATTTGCCGCACTAAATTAAGTGAAATCACCGACATGACCAAATCTTGGGCAACTTTTTGTTGCTCAGGATATTATAAAAATTGTTAACAAAAGTGCTGCGGAATTAAGGTATATACTATTTCTGCAGAAAGATTGATTCTAAAAATCGGAATTGAAGTCCTGCTTGCCAAGACTTCCCGGGTCAGTTCCCCTACGAGTGCTGTATTTATCTTCGGGGGCACTATTGCCTGTTTTTTGTTTTGCTCCATTAGATTTATTGTTTATTTGAGTTCGCGCCCAGTTCAAGAAATAAGTTTTGAATTTCGAATAAGAATCAGGGAATTCATCTGTATCGACTTTTGCGCTATAAAACGCATTAAGTAGAGATTCTACTACGGCTCTATCCGAAGATAGAGATCTGCAGCAATCTTCCCAGAACTTATCATTGCCCTTAACTTCTTCAAAAATTTTTTCAGAATTCTCACGCGAAAGAGAGAGAGAATTATTTATTTTATTTTTTATATTCTTTATATTGTGTTGCCTTTTGCGTTGCCCATTATCATCCAATACAGATATATTTTCATCATGGTTTTCAGTGCCAATTTCGACATCATTTCCATTAGAAAATAGTGGCTGAAATTTATCATAATTGCATATAGTGATAATTGTCATGAACTTGTTTTTTTCAACTTTAATCATACCATCACATGAGAGTGTGGACAAGAACAGAATCACGCCTTTGGCATTGGTGCCCCAACGCCTTTGGAGGTCTCTGTTTGATGTCGCAAACTGTCCCCTTTTAAGTGTTACTTGCTTCGTGTTGTATATTACTTTCTTTTGAGTCCATGAAGCCATAAATAACATGTCGACCCAACGTTGGAAGTGTTTGGGTGACGACCATATCCAGTGATAGACAATACTGCGATGTAACTTTATCCATCCCGCGTTATCCATACAATCACCATTTTGCCGCCCATAGTTTTTTTATCTCACTTCCGAGATAGAATTTTCGAGAATTCACTCTACGGAATCCACATCTAATTGCTCCTATTTGGGTATATTTCCTCAATGTATTGCGATGCACACCAAGTATCTTGCATGTTTCATCAATGGAATACCTTGCAGTGGGAGCCACGTCTGGTTCATTCTTTATCATAGCTAATCTCACTTAAAAATGTCAGGAAAGAGTGTTTCCTTAGGTGTTTCCAAATATTTCTCAAGGATAATCTGAACATTTGTGTCAGGGTTGGTTTCTCGAGCAAGCCATTTTCTTACTGTTGATTCTTTCCTGTTACAAACTTGTGCTATAACAGAGACGAATTTTGCGCCTGGAGTAGGCTCGGCTTTAAGCCGTTCATAGATTTCATAAAAGCTTTCCATATCGCTATCTTATAATTTTTTTAATAAAAGTTATAATAATTGTTGTAACATATAATTTTTTTTTATACTTTTGCATTGTCAATCTTCGCTAATAGCGTCACTGACAAAAAGAAAATATGGCGCAAAGATAATAAATATCTTATAATTATCATAAGATATTTTAAGATTTTTGTTACCAAAAGGCGAAAAATTTTGTCGTCTTTTATTAATTAAGGTATAATAGAATCGTCATGAGTAGTTACAACCTAAAGGCAATCCGCAAGGAGCATCACGACACCCAGAAGGGATTGGCAGAGAAAACCGGGTATCAGCAAAGCTTTATCTCTGAAATGGAAACGGGCAAGGTAAACATGCCCGACTATTTCATTGAAAGGTTGAAGGAAATCTATGGAATTGAGGATTTAGAGAAGTATCGTGTAGAAAAAACAAGGAACAAGCCTGGTCGTCCGCCTAAAGAGGATCAAATATCATCTAAGATAGTGGAACGAATGCTTTCAATCATAGAAAGCCAAAATATCAGACTTGCTCAACTTGAAGAGAGAATACACGAATTAGAACGCAAAAAATGATGTGCATGCACTTGCGCATGCGCATGAGAAATAGAGAGTATATATTTAATTGTTAAACAAGCAATTAAACCGCTAAAAGATAAACCTGGGGGGCGTGGGGTCGCTAGTTCGAATCTAGTCATCCCGACCACAAAACAAAAGGTTGGTAATCAATAGGTTACTAACCTTTTTTCTTAGAAAATCCGCGCGTTTTTGCCTAAAAAAAAAGGTGAAGATGCTGAATTATGTTCAAAAAACTACACTTTTCGCTTAAAAATACTTGTACATTTACTTGTACAGGGTGCCAAAATTGGCCCAAAATCGACTTTTTGGGGTAAAACTTGTACAAACACTTGTACATATACTTGTACATTTTGGCCGACTTGTACAGACACTTGTACATAAACTTGTACATAAACTTGTACATAATTTTAGTGATAAAGTACACAATAAGAGCATGTTAAGCGTTTTGCCGCCCGATTTTCGCTTGAAATTGCCTATGGTTCATTGATGGAAGTGTACTGCCAACTGCAACTGTCTGCTGATTTGGGATATATCTCGCAAGAGCAACTAAATGCGCTCAAGCACACATCTTTCAATGTTTCTAAACTCTTGAGCGGATTGAGAAAGTCGTTCGAGCAAAAACTCAATAACCAATAACCTATAACCAATAACCAACTTTCAAATCGTCCATTCATTTTCATTGTACCGCAGGTCAGTGAAAATGTCAATGGCTATTTGAAAGTAACAGCAGGCACAGCCGCTGAAGAAATAGCGGTCGATCTCGTTGAAAGTGATGCGCGGGTCAAGGTAGATGCAGTGCTGTTCCAGTTTCGTGCGCTCCTGTATAAGCACGCTCATGAACTGGCGGAACAGTTCACGCATGGTATCGATGCACTCCTGCCTTGCGTCCATATCGTCAATGGCATGTCGCATGGCAAGGAAGACTGTCTTGACACGGCGCGTCCGCGGAGCTGCTTTCTGTAACGAAGCAAGTGTTTGCCTTCGATACACCCAATAACCTTGGTGCCAGTCCATTTCAACAGGCATTTGACTTTGATGTCAGTTGCCGGATAACCGTCCGCAAGCAAAGTGAACAGGAACAGCAGTTGTTTGTCCGTCAGTTCACCCCAACTCTTCGGGAAAGTGAGATTGATAGTTTGTTGCATAAAGAAAGCCGTTTAAGTACCACAAAAGTACCTAAACGGCTCTATGCTGTAAAAGACAGAGTTTAATCTATTTTAATCCATTTTCTGACCAAAATTTATTAAATCCTTATATGTAGCTTTTTTTATTGTTTCAGGCATCTCTCTTCCTATACTATTATATTGTGGCATGAATTCTTCAACAACTTTGTTTAATTCTATAGCAAAGTAATCATTACGAGATAACTTTTTGCCTTCATCATTCATTACCAAAGCATCTGCACTATGAGAAAACTCACCATTAATGTATCCATTTTTAAAAATAGTTGTTGATAAAATCTCGTTTATTCTGAAACAAATTGCTTTATTTAGAATGGCATAAGCTTCTTCGTCTCGTCCTTGTAGATGAAGCGAACGAAGATTTTCCAAGGAAGAAGGCTCGACAAAATCAACATACTTTTCCTTAATTTTCTTAATATTATTTGTTGCTCCCCAAATTTTAAAGAACAAAATAATATTTAATACCCCCCAAACAAATAGTAAAATTCCTAGTATTGGATCCATAATAATAATTTTTTGGTTATTAATATCCGCAAAGTTAGTAAAAAAAATCAGAACCAATATCCATTATTCTTCTTTTTATTTTTGAAAACTTTCGGAGTGTACAGTTCTGCGGTAGCAGATCTGTGCCACTCGGGGAACGAATCGGGATAGCGGCGTATCGTGTTCACGCAGTCAGTCATCAGGCGATGGTTGATTGGTTTATCACGCAACACATCCGCTATCTGGCTTGTAGGGACCGAACTGGGCATTGCCGTTGATCTCAGCCACATGTTCCTTGTAGCGGATGCCAGGACGGCCAGTCATGTACTGGAGGGTGTCTTGAATGCCGATGATTGGGAGCATCAGCAGGTCTTAGCGCCATTTGGCTGCTGCTTCCTGGTAATCGGCGAGAGTGTATGTCAATTTTCCTGCCATGATAATATAGATTAAGGATAAAAGATGAATGATTAAAGATTGGCTTGCTTATACTTTGGGGAGCATGTTGTAGAGCGAGCGTGCGCTATTGACTGTGTCAACAAAGTTCTCGACATCGCTCTTCTCCTCTTGTTGAGGACTCTTGCCGTTGTTCACCACGGTTGTAGTGTCCTCGCCGGGTTTTTCGCGAAGCTGGGTGACTTCGGCAACGAGATCCTGCTCACGCTGACGTGCAGCGGTAACAGCGTCCTCGATAGCCTGCATCTGTTCAACCGACAGAGTAATCTTGCCGTCGGTTGCCGCCATGTTCTCGACAGAGAGCAGGGTGCAAAGGTTTGTGAAAGTGTGCATAGTAATTATAGGTGTGTGTTGTTCAACAATATTTGGATTAGATTCTTGTTCTTGATTTTCCTGAACTTCCGCTGTGACAGCCTTGGGTTTGAAGAACTCAGCGATGGCAGCGAGGAACTTGCCGAAAGCGGACTGCTCGTCAGCCATAGGCACATTGGGTATGGGCATGCCTGCCGAAGCCATTGCCGAAGCTACGGCATCGGTGAGTTTGGGAGCGGACTCGTCCTCAAAGTCAGTGATTTCGTCCACGAAACCCCATTCAAGCGCTTCCTTAGCGGTGAGCCAGCCGCCCGCTTTCATCAAGTCAAGCAGTTCGTTAGCGGGCTTCTTGCACTTGGCGGCGTACATCTCGGCGATGTTAGCGTCAAGTTTGTCGAGGTCACGCTTGGTTGCTTTGAGGTCTTTGATGAGAGTTGCGATGTCGTCGGCATTTAGGTTGCCGTACTGGAAGAACTCGCTGCTGCACTTGTGGACGAGGTACATTGCCGACGAGTCCATTGAGATGCTGCTGGCACCGAGCGAAGCGATGGTTGCCGCCGAAGCGTTCATCCCTGCGAAGTGGACTGCCACGTCACCATGTGCCTTGAACGACGAGGCGATGCTCAGCGCAGTTGCAAGCGAACCGCCAAGCGAGTCGATGAGCACCGACACAGGCTTCTCGCTGTTCTGGGCGAGTATGTAGTCGACGTAGTCGCGGTCGAAGTCACAGCCCCCGACATAGCCTTTCAGGTGTAGGTTATATTTCTGTTTTGCCATAGTAAATCAAATTTCTATGGCACAAAGTTATTACCCAAATAAACAAGGAGAAAAGACAAGCCCGCCACGCAGTTTTACGGCTCAAATCGCCTCTAAGTGATGTTTTTTTAGTAACTTTGCAACAGAAATAGCAAACGATATGGCAGAGAACCAGAACATAGAATACAAAGAATCTTGGCGTGACGAATACCTTGGCTGGATATGCGCCTTTGCAAATTCACAGGGAGGTAAACTCTACATCGGAGTGAACGACAAAGGTGAGGTCGTTGGCGTGTCTAACAGCCACAGACTACTTGAAGATATTCCCAACAAGATTGTAACAGTCCTCGGCCTGGTCTGTGACATCAATCTTTTGACCGAAGACGGCAAGGAATATCTCGAGATTGTAGTTGAGGCAAGCAATGTCCCCATCTCTTTCAAGGGAGAGTATCACGTGCGTTCTGGTGCCACAAAACAAGTGCTTAAAGGAACAAGCCTGCAATACTTCTTGCTGAAAAAGAACGGTTTGTCTTGGGATGACATTGCGTCTACTGATGCGACAATTGATTTCGTTGACCGCAAAGCCATAGAATATTTCTTGCGTAAAGGTATAGAATCTGGACGTATAAGCTCGGACTTGGAGAACGAAAGCACACAAACTGTTCTCGAGAATTTCAGATTGCTTACCCCTGACGGGAAACTAAAAAACGCAGCGGTACTCATGTTTGGCAAAGACCCACAGTATTATTTCCCTGGCGTTCAATTTAAGATAGGTAGTTTCGGTGCCGATGATACTGACCTTATCTTCCAGGACATCATTGAGGGAAACATTCTTCAAATGGCAGACAAAGTGATTTAGGCCTTGCGTACTAAGTATTTCCGCAACCCCATTCGTTATGTTGGTATGCAGCGAATCGAAGACCTCGAAATACCCGAGGAAGCTTTACGAGAAATTATTTACAACGCAATTATCCACAAACAATATAGCGGAGTGCCTATTCAAATGAGGGTTTATAACGACCATATTGAGTTGTGGAATAATGGCGAACTTCCTGACACACTAACTGCTGAAAAACTCATGCAGAAACACTCATCGTATCCACGCAACCTGAGCATTGCAGGAGTATTCCTTGCTGCGGGATTCATTGAGTCATGGGGACGAGGTATTGAGAAGATTTGTTCAGGCTTTAAGAATGCAAAAATTAATAATCCTATTTTTGAAGCAATACAAGGTGGTGTTCGTGTGACATTTGAAAGGAACTCGGCAATAAAAGGTCAAAGTGACCCAATAAATGACCCAATAAATGACCCAAAAGTCGCACACGCGGAATTAACAGATAGACAACTAAATATATTAAACATAATAGAGCAAAACCCAAATGTTTCAAGAAAAGAATTGACCCAAAAGCTCCTGGTGTCAGATGCTACTATAAAGCGAGACTTGCAAGTTATGCAAAAAAAGGGGATTATATCTCGAATTGGGGGGCGCAAAACTGGCCAATGGGTTATTATTAAATAATTCCAAACAAAAAGCCGACTCAATGAGCCGGCTTTTGTGTTGATGGCAAGTGACATCAGTCAATCTCGTATAGGCGGATCTCGCTCTCGTCATCGGTGTGAAGGATGTAATCAGGAGCGATTGCATTCAGTTCGGGCTGATATTCAAAGTCCTCGGGAGCAGCCCAGATATAGACAAACTTGCCGTTAAGATTCTCGTGTTCCTTGCTGCCGAAGTAGTTCACTGTATCGACGTATTCGACCAGACCCCACTCCGAATTATCAAAACCGGCTTTGTTGATGCAGTCAAAGATGCGGTAAACCTTGTCCGCGAGCATCGAGGTGATGGCTTGTGCGGATTCGCAGATGCTGATGTTGGGAAGATTGCTTGTACTCATAATTAAAGAAACCCGTTTTTCAGACCCTATACATCAAGGAACGTGGTTAGTTCCTCTATGTATTTGAGCTTTGTGATATCCTCCCATTGGCCATCCTTCTCTGTTCGCACCTTCTTGTATTTTGAGAGCATTCTGAATAT
>NZ_JAZLLZ010000012.1:0-25815 GCF_045598405.1 Sodaliphilus sp. | reverse complement strand
CTCAACTTTAGCATGTGAAACCATTTGAGCCTCACCTATTTGCTCCGATTAGCGTCCTGCTGGACGCGGTGCATGTTGCATTTCTTCCCCCACCGCCACTTCGTTCGGCGGTGGGGGTTATTCAGGTATTGTCCTGCCGGACAATAAATTAGCAATATTTATTATCAAATGCTAAAGTTGAGCAGACTACCTCAAAGAAAAGGCGCTTCGCTTGAAATACACTAAAAATTAACAAAAAATTTTTTTCTTCGTCAACATCCTTTTGTTACACAAAAGTGCTAGCAACAATATACCTGATGATGTCGTTTTTTGGGTTTTTGGGCTGTGTGAGAGAAGAAAAACCCGGCAGGGCGATTAGTGATTTTATATCTTGAATTTTTGAATTTTTACAGAAAAGCATTATCTTTGCAAGTTGAATGAAAGCGAATTAGATTTTTTCGCCCATTCACACACAACGACATGAAAAGGAAAGTTCTGCTGTCACTGGTCATTCTCCTCACCCTTGCGTTAGCATCTTGCACTAATTCAGGGGCAAAGCACATTGTGCCCAAAAGCACGGAGTTTGTCGATGGCGAACTAGCCAAGTATATCGAAATCGTCAACGAGTCGAGCGAGTTTTACTGGACCGACGACGGCGAGTGGTCGCATGGCGTGATCAAGACCAAACTGAGGCTCCTGGACGAGACACTCAAAGGCACTGACCCGGCGAGCATTCACTTCAAGAACTTCTACACCACCGTGTGCCTCATCGACGAGAACGGAATCGAACTGGGCACCGACTACAAGCGCTTCCGCCTCAACCCCGAGGGCACGCTCAAACTCAAGCGACTGCTCACGCAGTCGAGAAAAGGCGACATCATCGAGGTGTCGTTTGAGGGACGCACATTCGACCCCGACGATGCCTACGCCTTCAAGCCCGTCATCTCGTCCGACATCGAGATAAACTCCTCAACCACAGAGTACCTGGCCGTTAACGGCGGCACCAAGAGGAAATTTGACATCAACAGCATCGACCTGCCGCCTCAACTCAAAGGCAAGGTAGAAATCATCGAGGCAACCAAAGAGCTGGGAGAGTTTAACTTCCCCACAGTCACCGTCACCTTCAGACTCATCAACAAGTTTGACACTAACGGCGACATGATTGTCATCGCCGGCGAGGGCAAAGACGCGCATGGCGTCAACGTGAGCGAACTGATGCCCGACTGCATGGAATGGCGCACCGACGACCGCGACGGAAGCAAGTTCAAAGCATTCCTCGAGGGCACCCCTGGCGAGACCATCACCATGGACTTTGCCGGTTCGATCGAGAACAGCAAGCAGATAGCCCACGACCTCGAGAAAGTGGCCAAGTTCAAACTCAAGATCACACGCCAGTAACCCCTCCCCGCTATGGACTGGAAACAAGAAACCGAAAACCGCGTTGCCCTGGGCGTGGGATATTTCAAGCAAGGCTACAACTGCTCGCAGAGCGTAGCCCTGGCGTTTGCCGACTGGTATGACGTGCCGTCGGGCCTGATGGCTCGCATCTCGGCATCCTACGGCGGAGGCATAGGGCGCATGCGCGAGACCTGCGGCTCGGCGCTGGGCATGTTCATGCTCGCAGGACTAGAGACCGCCAGCGAGGAAGCCAACCAGGAAACGAAGGCACAGAACTATGCCGCCGTGCAAGAGCTTGCCGCCCAGTTCAAAGCCCACACCGGCAGCATCGTGTGCAAGGAACTGCTGGGGCTCAACAAGCAACGCGCCGACGGCACCATCCCCGAAATCCACATCGTAGCCACCTCCGAACCCCGCACCGACGAATACTACCGCAAGCGCCCCTGCGTGCGCATGGTGGAAACCGCCATACGCACCTACATGCACTGGCTTGAACAGCGCTAAATCTCTTGAGGGAATCACGTTAATGACGTGATTAACGTGATTAACGACGCTCTTGTAGAATTTGGCACTTTCGCAGAAAAGTGGTAACTTTGCAAAAACATGAATAGTAACGAATTTTGGGCACAAATAAATAAAATCATAAGTGATGGTTTTACTGCCCACGGATTAGAAGAGTTAGATAGATATGCGACCGATTTTATCACAGGAAGGCTTATATACAAACGATTTTCACCGCAGGAACAGCTTGGCTGCGCAACGGGAGGTTATGCACATGTCGTTGCATCCATTATCGCGGGAGCAGAAAATGATTCAGATTCAAGCCTTGAAGCAGTCAGCGATTTCAAAAGACAGCAGCAACGAGGAGCGACGCAAGCCCACAATATAGAGAAATGGGCGCGCTGCACGGGTTGCTGGATCGAAGATATCAATCACAATATCGCTTCAATCCATGGAGAACACATTGCCGAGGGAGGCGAGGCGCAAGTATATGAGCACGGCGCAACAGTACTGAAAACCATTGGGCTGGATTATTTCATAGAACCCATTTTGGCTCTGGATCGCATCAGTTTATATAACTCATGGTTTCCTGAAACTAAAATGACCGTTTTGGGATTTGGAACTAACAAACATGGTGATTTCAAAATACTTGTTGAGCAGCCATTTGTCGAAGGGGTAAAGGTGACCGATGATGAGATACTGCAGTTCATGAAAAACATGGGTTTTGAATTGAAAAATGCACGCAATTGGACTTATGCCACAAGAGAAGTGTATTTGAGCGACATGCACGACGAGAATGTGATCAAGTCACTCAAAGGGACAATATTCGTAATCGATTGTGACATACGCATCAACACCCCAGAATTGAGGCAAGGAGGTACACGGAAGTTATCAACCGAAGTAGAATACGAATAATCAGGCACATCGGTTTTTGTTTTTCGCAAAAAAAGTGGTAACTTTGTAGATTAAAACAAAAACAGTTGCAACTATGCAAGTAAGAGCGAAGAAATCGTTAGGACAGCATTTCCTTACCGACTTGTCGATAGCTGAGCGCATTGCTGACACTATCAAAGATTATAAAGGCCTGCCTGTCATTGAGGTAGGCCCTGGCATGGGTGTGCTCACGCAGTTCCTGCTCGATGCAGGACACGATGTCACCGTCGTCGAACTCGACGAGGAGAGCGTGGACTACCTCAAGATTAATTTCCCCCAGCTCAAAGACCGCATCGTCTTTGAGGACTTCCTCAAACTCGACCTCAAGACTATCGTGGGCGACAAGCAGTTTGTGGTGATAGGCAACTACCCCTACAACATCTCGTCGCAGATTTTCTTTAAGGTGCTCGACTACAAGGACCAGGTGGCATGCTGCAGCGGGATGCTGCAGCGCGAGGTGGCGCAGCGACTGGCTGCCGGGCCGGGAAGCAAGACCTACGGCATCTTGAGCGTGCTGCTCCAGGCGTGGTATGACGCTGAATACCTGTTCACCGTCGATGAGCACGTGTTCAACCCGCCCCCCAAGGTCAAGAGCGGTGTGATACGCTTCACCCGCAACCAGGTGCAAGACCTGGGATGCGACGAGCGGCTGCTGCGCACCGTGGTCAAGACAAGCTTTGGCCAGCGGCGCAAGCAACTGCGCAACTCGGTCAAGCCGCTTGTGCCGGGCGGCAGCCCTGTGCTGCAACTGCCCGTGATGAACATGCGGCCCGAGCAATTGAGCGTGCAGGAGTTCATCGAACTCACCAACACCATCCAGCAAGCGAGATAAACTACACTTAACCACCACACTCACCCACTCCACCGCGATGAAAGAACTACAAGACAACCTCAAGCCACAACTCGTTGAGCTAATCGACAAGAAAGACGCGGCATCGCTGCTCGAAGCCATGAAGGACCTGCACCCTGCCGACATCGCCGAACTCGTTGCCGACATGGACACCGACGAGGCGGTGTTCCTCATCCAGCAACTCGACGACGAGACATCGGCCGACGTGCTCGTAGAACTCGATACCGACGACCGCAAAGACCTGCTCGAGCAACTATCTAACGAAGACATCGCACGCCGACTGGAACAGATGGACACCGACGATGCCGTCGATGTGATCCAGGAGATGGACAAAGAGGACCAAGAGGATGTGATCAAGCACATCGACGACGTGGAGCAGGCTGGCGACATCGTGGACCTCATGCAGTATGGCGAGGACACCGCCGGCGGATACATGTCGACAGAGATGATCGTGGTGAACGAGAACATGTCGATGCCCGACTGCATCATCGCCATGCGAGAGCAGGCCGAGGACCTCGATGAGATATACAACATCTATGTCGTGGACGACGACAACCGCCTGCGCGGCATCTTCCCGCTCAAGACCACCATCACCAACCCCGGTGCCAAGCACATCAAGAACGTGATGGAGCCCGACCCCCTCACCGTGAAGACCGACACCCCCATCGAGGACGTGGCGCTCGACTTTGAGAAATATGACCTCGTGGCGATGCCTGTAGTCGATTCCATAGGCCGCCTGGTGGGCGTAATCACCATCGACGACATCGTGGACCAGGTGCGTGAGCAGGGCGAGCACGACTACCAGCTGGCATCGGGTTTCACCACCGACGTCGAGACCAGCGACAACGTGTTCATGCAGGTAAGGGCGCGCCTGCCGTGGCTGTTCATCGGCCTCGTGGGCGGCATTGCCAACGCCTTCATCCTCGACGGCGGCGACACAGCGCTGCTGCAAGTGTTGCCAGGCATGGCACTGTTCATCCCCCTCATTGGCGGTACTGGCGGCAACGTGGGCACCCAGTCAAGCGCAATCGTCGTGCAAGGTCTGGCAAGAGGAACGCTCGAGCTCAAGAATGCAGGCATGCACCTGTTAAAGGAGTTCGGCGTGGCGCTGCTCAACGCTCTCATCATCAGCGCGCTGCTCTTTGCCTATGCCTACGTGTTCCCCGTTGACAGCAATCCTGAGAAAGCCCGCATCACAGCCTGGGCAGTCACCATATCGCTGTTCTCTGTCATCATGTTTGCGTCCATCTTCGGGTCATTGGTTCCCATTATCCTGGAGAAACTCAAGTTTGACCCAGCCGTCGCCACAGGCCCCTTCGTCACCGTCACCAACGACATCGTGGGCATGATCATCTACATGGCAGTGAGCACTTGGCTCATCACCACCTTCACCCAACTGGTGATATAAGGCAAAACACCCGATTTTATCCAATTCGGACGCTGTAGTGAATAAAAAAGTATGTTTTTTGTGCAATACAAGTGATTTATTGAATAAAATCACTAACTTTGCAAGCAAACAGAAAACCTCATGAGAGAAACGATTATAAACCAGCGTAAGGAGCGTGACCATTTGCTCGCACAAAGTTATTTGCCTCGTCGCACTATGTACAAAGACATTGAGGCAATGCTCAACAGTCCTGTCATCAAACTGATAACAGGACCTCGTCGTGTGGGAAAGTCAACACAAGCATTGCTGATGCTGAAAGGCAGGAATTTTGCTTACCTGAATTTTGACGACAACAACCTACTTGACAAGTGGAACGAAGATCTTGTCATGCTCATGCTTGATGAGATTTATCCAGGGTATCAGTATCTCATGCTTGACGAGGTGCAGAATGTTAAATGCTGGGATGTATGGGTTAGCAAACTGTATAGACGAGGGGTGAATCTCGTGATCACGGGCAGCAATGCCAACATGCTCTCGGGAGAAATGGCAACACTGCTTACAGGCCGTTATCTGGAAATTAAAATGTTCCCCTTTAGCCTACAAGAGGTTTTTGACTGGAACAACCTGGACAACAAAGATACAACAACCTCCTCGCATGTGATAACCCGTGACGACTACCTTCGCAACGGCGGATACCCCGAGACTGTTGCCCGCAGGGCCATTACACAGTCATACCTTGCATCACTTTTTGACGCCATTCTGTTGAAAGATGTTGTGAAGCGTCACAAAGTGAGAAATGTCCCTGACTTGAACTCTATAGCATTGTACCTGCTGGCAAACTTCGGAAATCCGTTAAGCTATAACGACATCGCTTCCAGCCTGGGGCTTGCCAGCGTGAGCACTGTAAAAAAGTTTGTTTCTTATCTTCATGAACCATACCTTTTTTACTCTCTGCCACGATACAACAACAAATTGAAGTTGATGAAAAAGGCTCCGCAGAAATCTTATGTTATAGACAATGGTTTCATTACTGCATGTGCCTTTAATACCAGTTCAAACCTGGGCCGACTACTCGAAAACCAAGTAATGATTGAACTGCTGCGACAGGGTTATGAAATAGGATTATCTCTGTTTTACTACAAATCGCGTAATGACAAAGAAACCGATTTCGTGGTGAGAAAAGGTGCAAAAGTGGAGAGGCTCATCCAAGTGTGCTACGACATCTCTAGCGAGAAAACTTTGAAACGGGAGATTGACAGCATTGCGGAGTGTGCAGGAGAACTGAAATGCGATAACTTGACAATAGTCACCAACAATGACGAGGGAACAATTGAAAAGAACGGATACACCATCCAACTAGTCCCCATCAACAAATTTGAATAAGAAAACAAAACAACATATTAACTGACGAGATGAATAAAGTAATTATCATTGGTTGCGGTGGCGTGGGCACCGTGTGCGCTTACAAGTGCGCGCAAAACCCCGACGTGTTTAATGAAATCGTGATTGCTTCGCGCAACAAGGCAAAGTGCGACGCTGTGGCTAAAGCCATAGGCGCTCCTAATATCACTACCGACCAGGTGGATGCCGACGATGTGGAACAGCTCGTGGCTCTGTTCAAGAAGCACCAGCCCAAGCTGGTCATCAATCTGGCGTTGCCCTATCAGGACCTCACTATCATGGAGGCTTGCCTGCAGTGTGGTGTCAACTACCTCGACACTGCCAACTATGAACCCCGCGACGAGGCTCACTTTGAGTACAGCTGGCAATGGGCTTACCGCGAGCGCTTTGAGAAGGCTGGCCTCACAGCCATCCTGGGCTGCGGCTTTGACCCGGGCGTGAGCGGCGTTTACACCGCACGTGCTGCCAAGCACCACTTCAAGGAGATCCACTACCTCGACATCGTGGACTGCAACGCTGGCAACCACGGCAAGGCTTTTGCCACCAACTTCAACCCCGAAATCAACATCCGCGAGATTACCCAGAAGGGCCGCTACTACCAGGACGGCGAGTGGGTACAGACTGGTGCTCTTGAGGTGCACAAGGCTCTCACCTATCCCGAGATCGGTCCCCGCGAGAGCTACCTGATGTATCACGAGGAGCTTGAGTCGCTGGTGCTCAACTATCCCACCATCAAACGCGCTCGCTTCTGGATGACCTTCGGTCAAGAATACCTCACTCACCTGCGCGTGATCCAGGACATAGGCATGGCTCGCATCGACCCCATCGTGTATAACGGCGTGGAAATCGTGCCCTTGCAGTTCCTCAAGGCAGTGCTGCCCAACCCTCAGGACCTTGGTGCTAACTACACTGGCCAGACATCTATCGGCTGCCGCATCAGCGGTATAGGCAAGGACGGCCAGCCCCTCACCTACTACATCTACAACAACTGCGACCACCACGCAGCATTTGAGGAGACCGGCATGCAGGCTGTGAGCTACACCACAGGTGTTCCCGCCATGACAGGTGCCATGATGTTCCTCAAGGGACTGTGGGTTAAGCCAGGCGTGCACAACGTAGAGGAGTTCGACCCCGATCCATTCCTGGAGCAGGTTGCCAAGTCAGGTCTGCCCTGGCACGAGCAGTTCAACATCGACCTCGAGCTGTAATGCGCCTGAGCAACATAATAGCATATTTCACACTCATTCTCGCCATGGCGTCATGCACCCATGGCGGGAATGTTGCCGTCAGTACCAACCCTCCTAGCGAAGACTCGCTAGAGCATTCCGACACCCTCACGCTAGCACTCGTGGGCGACATCATGCTGGGCACGACTTACCCCCATGTGACCATCGCTCCCAACGATGCCCGCGACATCTTTGCCGGCCCCGACAGCCTGTTGCAGGCAGCCGACCTAGCATGTGGCAACCTTGAGGGCGTGCTAGCCGACAGCGGTCATGCCCGCAAGACTCCCGGTGCCAAAGGCAGCTTCTCCTTCCTCATGCCCACGCGGCTCTCGCAGCGCCTTGTCGATGCGGGGTTTGACTTCGTGAGCATTGCCAACAACCATGTGTATGACTTCTCCGATGCAGGCCGCCAGTCCACGATGCACACCCTCGACAGTGTGGGTATCTCCTACTCTGGCAACGAGACCTGCCGCGGCGTGATTAAGCAGGTGCGCGGCATGAAGGTGGGGTTGTGCGCTTGGGGCCACAGCCTGGGCACACAGCACCACACCGACACTGCGCTGGTGCACCACGTCATCGATAGCCTCAAGAGCAAGTGCGACGTTGTGGTGGTGAGCTTCCACGGCGGGAATGAGGGCAGCGCGGCACGCCATCTGCCCGACGAGGAAGAATGGGCGTGGGGCGAGAACCGCGGACACCTGCGTGTGTTCACACACCAGTGCATCGACTGGGGTGCCGACGTGGTGTTCGGCCACGGGCCTCATGTGGTGCGCGCCATGGAGGTCTACAAGGGACGCTTCATCGCCTACAGCCTGGGCAACTTCTGCACTCCCTCGGGCATGGGAGTTGCTGGCCTCACAGGCTATGCACCGCTTGTGACGCTCAGGGTAAAATCTACTGGCGAGATGATTGACGGACACATTCACGGGTTTATACAGCAGCCCAATGTGGGACCGCTGCCCGACAAAAAAGGGATTGTGGTTAAGGAGATTGCCATCCTGAGCCGCGAGGATTTCCCCGGAAACAAACTCACGATTGCCGATGATGGTAAGTTAGTGACAAAACTATAAACGATGAAGAAACTTTTATTACTTGCATTGCTGGGTGGCACGCTTGCCACCGTCACCAGTGGATGCACTGGCACTGTTCAGAACGGCAACGACTCGACCGCAACCCGCAGCGACAGCATTGCACAACCACTGTCGATGCTGCCCGACACCGCAATGGCGAGCGCAGCCGACGTGGTATATACAATCGAGGTTAAGGACACCGTGACCCCCGGCACGCTCTCGCTCACCGTGGAGAGCGCCTATGACACCGTGCCAGGCGTGTTCACCTTCCGTGGCGGCACGCGCCGCGACATGCGCGCAAGCGGCCACGTCACCGGCACTCCCTCGCGCATAGTCAAGGACTGGGAGTTCCAGACCTACGAGGACACCACCCCCACCCAGCTGGGCGTGTGGGGCGGCGGAACAGGCTGGACAGGGCAGCCGCTATATGTAGAGTGGACCCAAGCCCAAATGGACGAGTTCAAGCGCACGTCGCCGGCTCTCACGCCCGACTTCAAGTCGCAGGAAATCATCGTGGGCTCGCTGTGCAGCAAGCTCTATTTCCTAGACTTCGCTACCGGCAAGATTTCGCGCCAGCCGCTCGACGTGGGCAATCCCATCAAGGGAACCACATCGCTCGACCCTGCCATGAACGGCAGCTTGTATGTGGGGCAAGGCGTGCCCGCGCGCCGTCCCTTCGGCCACATGGCCGTGGACCTGAACACCCACAAGGTGAACTACTTCTGGCCCGAGGATAGCAAAGCTGGTCGCCACTGGGGTGCCTACGACTCATCGCCCATCGTGGTGGGTGAGTTCCTGTTCTGGCCCGGCGAGAACGGCACTCTCTACAAGTACACCCGCCAGGGCAACGGCCAGCTCACCATGCACTCGTGCCTGCGCTACACCATCAAGGGCGACGGCACTGCGGCAGGCATGGAAGCGAGCATGTGTGCCTACCGCAACTATGGCTACGTGGGCGACAACCACGGCGACATCGTGTGCGTGAACCTCAACACCATGAAGCCCGTGTGGCATTACGACAACGTCGATGACATCGACGCAAGCCTCGTGCTTGAAGTGGAAGACGGTGTGCCCTATGTCTATGCCGGATGCGAGGTTGACCGCCAGGGCCCGACCGGACTGTGCCACCTGGTGAAGCTCAACGGCCTCACCGGCGAGCCGGCTTGGACACGCGAGATAGAATGTAACCGTCTGTCGATAGGCGACAAACACTTTGACGGCGGACTGTACTGCACCCCGCTGCTGGGACACGGCGACTGCGAGGGGATGATGTTCCTCAACATGTGCCAGCCTGGCAATAGCTCGGCATCTCAATTCATGGCAATCGACCGCAAGACGGGCTCTACCATCTACACTATTCCCCTCAAAGCATGGGCATGGAGCTCGCCCGTAGCGTTCTACAACGAGAACGACAAGCTCTTTGTCATGGCAGGCGACAGCCAGGGCTACGCCTACCTCATCGATGGCAAGAAGGGCACGGTGCTCTTCACCGAGCTACTCGTTGCCAACTTCGAGTCATCGCCCATCGTCAAAGACAACTATGCCGTAGTGGGCTCCCGCGGTAACAAAATCTACCGCTTCGCCATCAAGTAAACAGTCACCCAGCCAATGCAGGACGATATGGCTGGGGGTAATGAACCACAAAAGAACCATGCCTTTAGGTATGGGAGTTTCCTACGTGAATGCGACCCCTTCGAGGTCGGTTAGAGTGTGTTCCTTTGCCGACGGCCTGCGGCCATCGGTTACGATGCAATGTGACGACTCCGTCGTCAATTACCAGCCGGGGGCATTTCAATAAACTGCGTGTATTCCCAATTAGCAAGGTCATGACAAACAAAACAGGCAAGGTCATGGCATAGTGTCCGGTAAAAAACTGTTACTCTCCTTCTCACTCCACGGTGAGCGTGTCGAGGCAGATGCCTGTGGCCACGCGGTTGGTGCCACCGCGCCATGGCAGCGAGCCGCTGTACTCGTCGTAGGTGATGAGCACGCGCTTGCCGCTTCCCTTCCATTTCACGGCCTCGATGGCAAGGCTGTCGTCGCCTATGCTCACGGCAAAGTTGCATCCGTCCACAAGCATGGTGTCCTTGTTCCACTTCACCTTCATGGTGTCGAGCACGAGGTCCTGCGTGATCACCTTGCACTCGATGGTCTTGAAGATTGCGCCCTCATTGCTCACGTCCATGATCCATCCCTTTTCCACACGCTGGGCATAGGGGTGGTAGTAGTGGAACCACACCCACGTGGCAAAGCCGATGCTCACCAGAGCTATGGCGGCGTAGATAATGGTGTGCACAGTGTTGTGGCGGTGCGATATGGTTGACTCTTCTATCTCACGGTCTTCGCGTTCGTCGGGAGTCTCTACATGTTCAGGTTCTTCCTTGCGCTTGCCGTCTTCCATGAAGTGGTCGTTAAAGTCGTCTGTCATCGTTGTTATGTTTTATGGTCTGTCGTCTTACCAGTCGCCCAGTGTGGCGTTGAAGATGAGGTCGGCCAAGTCTTTGCTGATTTGGTTACACAGCTCGTCCTGCACGTCGGTGAGCATCTCGCTGCTTGAGAAGTCGCGATAGGCGCTGAACGTCTGGTCCTTCGACAGGTTTGGGTTCTTGTTGTTGATATATTTCACACGCACCGAAATGGTGAGTCGTGTCTGGCTTGCGTAAGCATCCTCGCCCACAGCCTGCGGCGAGAGGTTGTAGCCTGTGATTTCACCCTCCATGCGCATGTCGCTGTTGTTGCTGTCAATCACACGCAGGCGGGTCTGCTGCTGTATCATGTCGAGCAGTCGGTTCTCAAAAGTCTGCTGCAACGGCGGATAGACCAGCGCTGCCCTGATAGGGAAGTCTCCAAATGAGATGGTCTTGTACTGGTTGTAGTCGATCGATGCGCCGTTGAGCGTGTAACGGGGCACGCACGACTGCGCCACGGCCATCATGACGATAATCAATATGAGGTAGAGCCGTTTCATTGTGCAGGTGAGGTGGTTTTGTTGTTTTTCTTTTCAAGGGCGATGCAAGTGAATGCATAGATGCCCAGCACGATGAGCAGGAGCGTCTGTATGCCCCACACGAGCATGGCAAATGCCGAAGCCTGCGTGTTGGGGGTCTCGGCCGAGAATGGTCCCAGGCCATAAAGCGACAGGCCGAAGATGATAGCCATGTGCCAAGCGCCCAGGCCTCCGTTAGTGGGTATGCCCATGCCGATGCTCGACAGCACGAAGAGCACGAGCACGGCAAGCATCGTGAGGTCGTGGGTGAACGTGAACGCCTGTGCTGCGACGTAGAGCTGCAAGAAGTAGCAGCCCCAAATGCAGATAGTGTAGATGATAAACATCCACTTGCCGTCCATGTGGCCTATGGCTGCAAAACCCTGCCACAGGTTCATGACCATTTCTTTCACTTTGAGCACCAGTTTGTTTTGCGTCTTGCTGGTGAACAGCCACACTAGCACTGCGATGCCCAGAGCGGCGGCAGCCCACGTTTTCCACGAGGTGAGCATGCCCACCATGCCGTCCTTGACTTGCGGATAGGTGTCGAGGAAAGCAGTGAATGCGTCCTGCGCCAGGAAGAAAGTGCCCAAAGTGAGCAGCAGCACTGTCACGGTGTCGCTCAAGCGGTCGGCAACCATCGAGCCCACCACCTTGGTGAACGATGCGTTCTCACGCTGCGCGATGTAACCGCAGCGCCACACCTCGCCCAGGCGGGGGAACACCAGGTTCACGGCATAGGTGCCGAAGATGGAGTTGACGATAGAGTGCAGCGGAGCATTCACACCGATAGCACGCAACTGCAGGCGCCATCGCAAGCCGCGGAACACGTGGCTCATGATGCTCACGGCAATCACAAGAATGAACCACAAGTAATTAACCTCGCTCGAGAGCGTAGATTTCATTGCCTCAAGGTCAACGTTCTGATACAAGAACCAGATGAGTCCCACGCTGATGATTACCGGGACCACATATTTCAGTATGGCTGATAATATCTTTTTCACGATGCAGTTCTTTAATGTGTGACTGCAAAGATAGTTATTTTTTACGAAAGACGAAAGACGAGAGACAAAAAAACGATAACGATGACGCTTCGCTACGCTACGATGACGATGACAACTTCGTTCTTGCAGTCGCCATCGTCATCGTCATCGTCATCGTAGCGAGCTTGCGAGCGTATCGTCATCGTCATCGTAGCGAGCTTGCGAGCGTATCGTCATCGTCATCGTAGCGAGCTTGCGAGCGTATCGTCATCGTTTTTTTCGTCTTTCGTTTTTCGTCATTCATGAAAAAATAGTACCTTTGCATAATTATAGACTATGGAAGAAAATTTTGACATTCGCAATGAACGCGTGAGGGCCGACCAAGACTTCGAGAAAGCCCTTCGCCCGGAGCGTCTGACCGACTTTGCCGGCCAGGATAAAATCATAGAGAACCTGAGTGTGTTTGTGGCAGCTGCGCGCCAGCGTGGCGAGGCGCTGGACCACGTGCTGTTTCACGGGCCTCCGGGTCTGGGAAAGACCACGTTGAGCAATATCATCGCCAACGAGCTGGGCGTGGGCTTCAAGGTCACCTCGGGTCCTGTTCTCGACAAGCCTGGCGACCTGGCAGGCCTGCTCACGTCGCTCGACGAGAACGATGTGCTCTTCATCGATGAGATACACCGTTTGAGCCCCATCGTGGAGGAATACCTCTACTCGGCAATGGAGGACTACCGCATCGACATCATGATAGACAAGGGTCCCGGCGCACGCACCGTGCAGCTCACCCTGTCGCCATTCACGCTCATCGGCGCCACAACCCGCAGCGGCCTGCTCACAGCACCGTTGCGTGCGCGATTTGGCATCAACTGCCACCTTGAGTACTATGACCACGAGGTGCTTGAAGGCATCATCAAGCGCTCGGCGCGACTGCTGGGTGTGCCCATCACCGACGATGCCGCGCTCGAGATAGCGCTGCGCAGCCGCGGCACCCCGCGCATTGCCAACTCGCTGCTGCGACGCGTGCGCGACTTTGCGCAGGTCAAGGGCAACGGGTGCATCGACACTGCCATTGCACGATATGCGCTCGAAGCTCTCAATATCGACAAATATGGTCTCGACGAGATCGACAACAAACTGTTGCTCACTATTATAGACAAGTTTAACGGCGGTCCTGTGGGACTAGGCACCATAGCCACTGCGTTGAGCGAAGACCCGGGCACCATCGAGGAAGTGTATGAGCCCTACCTCATCAAGGAGGGTTTCCTCATGCGTACCCCGCGCGGACGTATCGTCACGCAGAAGGCCTACACCCATCTGCGCCGCGACATCCCTGGCCGCGAAGGCTCTCTCTTTGATTGAAATCATAATTTTTCATAAACTCAAATTAATTATATTTTTCGGGTTGCTTCGCTCGAAATTTACTAAAAATTCAGCATAAAATTATTTTTAGTTTATTTTTCTGTTTATTTCAAGCGCAGCGCCTAAAATCTCTCCGCGAGAGAAAAAATGGTTTGCGTTTGCGTTATCGTTAGCGTTCAAAAAAACAAACTATGGGATTTCTCAAAAAACTAGGCACTGACACTGCCATATACGGCCTGAGCAGCATTGTGGGCCGCTTCTTGAATTACCTGCTTGTACCACTCTACACCGCCAAGATGGCGGCAGCCACGGGCGGCTACGGCATTGTGACCCATGTCTATGGCTACACGGCTCTGCTGCTCGTGTTGCTCACCTACGGCATGGAGACCACCTTGTTCCGTTTCCTCAACAAGGAGGGCGAAGACCCGGGCAAGGTCTATACAACTATTCTAGCCACCGTGGGCGTGACGTCGCTGGCATTTGTGGCATGCGTGTTTGGCTTCATGGGGCAGATAGCGCCAGCCATGGGCTATGCCGACCATCCTGCCTATATAGGATCGATGTGCGTCGTGGTGGCTCTCGACGCATTCCAAGCCATTATGTTCTCTTATCTCAGGGCAAAGAAAAGACCTTACAAGTTTGCGGCGCTGAAGCTGCTGTTCATCTTCTTGAACATAGGTCTCAACTGGTTGTTCTTCGTGACATTCCCCGACAACTACGAGAACCACAAGGAACTGCTAGGTTGGTTCTACGACCCCACGGTGGGCGTGGGCTATGCGTTCTATATCAACCTGTTCTGCACATCGGTGGTTACATTTGGTTTCTGGAAAGAGATATTCGGTGTGAAATGGGCCTACGACTGGGGCTTGCTCAAACGCATGCTGTCTTACACATGGCCCTTGCTTGTGCTGGGAATTGCTGGCATTCTCAACCAGACTGCCGACAAAATCATCTTCCCGTTTATCTATCCTGGCGGTGCAGTGGCAGCCAAGGTGCCCCTGGGCATCTATGGCGCAGCGGTGAAGATAGCCATGATTATGGCACTCATCACCCAGGCGTTCCGCTATGCCTACGAGCCGCTCATCTTCGACAAGAGCAGCCGTGAGGACAATAACAAGATGCAGGTGCTGGGCATGAAATACTTCGTGATATTCACCCTTGCCGCCTTCCTTGCCGTGATGGCAGGACTTGACGTGCTCAAATACCTCATCGGTGAGAGCTACCGTGAAGGACTGGTGGTGGTACCCATCGTGATGGCAGCCGAGATAATGATGGGCATCTACTTCAACCTGTCGTTCTGGTACAAGCTCACCGACCGCACCATTTGGGGCGCGGTGATTTCGGGAATAGGATGCCTTGTGCTGCTGTCGGTGAACATCATCTTTGTGCCCACCCACAGCTACATGGCATGTGCCTGGGGCGGCGTGGCAGGCTATGGCACTGCGATGCTGCTCAGCTACTTCCTGGGGCAGCACTACCTGCCCATCAAGTACCCGTTGAAGGAACTGGGCCTCTACGTGGCACTCACAGCGGCACTCTATGCAGCCGGGGTGCTCGTGAAGATTGACAACGAAATCCTCGCAACGCTCTACCGCACAGTCCTCTTTGCCATCTTCATGGCCGTGATAGTGGTGCGCGAGGGTATCCTGGCTGCAGTGATGCGCCGACTCAAAAGAGGGTGATGCACCCTCGGAGCGTTTGCCCTACAACGAAAAAAACATGACAAAATGTCGCATTTATCGTTTTTTATTAGTACCTTTGCGGTTCCAATTCATATTACAACAAGATGAACCAAGATAGCAACGAAATAAAGAAAACAGTCCTTGACTACGACGACATACGCAAGATGGTGCCATTCTTCGACGGCAAACCCAAGCTTGTGAACACGCTCATGCGCTGGCTCGACGTGGACAAGGTGAACTGGATACACGAGCACAACTGTGCCACTCCCGGCGTGCCTTTCACCACCGGCCTGCTCAACGACCTGGGCGTCAAGATCACCTACAACAGCACCGAGGTGCTCGACAACCTGCCCGAGGGCGGTTTCATCACGGTGTCAAACCACCCCTTCGGTGCGCTCGACGGCATCATGCTCATTAACATCCTGGGGCGGCGCCGTCCCGACGTGAAGGTGATGGTGAACATGATTCTCAACTACATCAGCGCCATGCGCCCCAATTTCATCGCCGTCGATGCCCTGGCCAGCAACGACCCCGCCAAGCGCGCGGTGAGCGTGAGAGGCATTGCCGAGGCCATGAGGCACGTCAAGGACGGGCATCCGCTGGGCTTCTTCCCAGCAGGCGCCGTGAGCAAGCTCAACAGCCACCTCGAGCTCGAGGACCGCGAGTGGCAGCCCTCGGTGATGCGCATCATCCAGAAGTGCAAAGTGCCCGTGATACCCATCTATTTCCACGGCCGCAACAGCCACTGGTTCAACTTCCTGGGCGTTGTCGATTGGCGACTGCGCACGCTGCGTCTGCCGGCCGAGGTGTTCCGCCGCAGCGATTACAACTTCAAGGTGAGCATAGGCCAGCCCATCTCGCCCGAAGAGCAAGCGCAATACAAGACGCCCGAAGAACTCGGCGCATTCTTGAAACAGCAAACCTATAAATTAAAGTCATGCCAATAACAATCACACAAGAGTCTATCAAAGACGTGAAAAACAGGTTCAACCTGCGCGGCAACTCGCAGGAACTGAACGATGCAATCGTGCGCGCCATGCAGGTTGCCCCCTACGACATATCGGTACTCGTGCACGGCGAGAGCGGCACGGGCAAGGAAACCATACCCAAGATTATCCACAGCCTGGGAGCGCGCAAGCACAACAAGTATGTGGCAATCAACTGCGGAGCCATCCCCGAGGGCACCATCAACAGCGAACTCTTCGGTCACAAGAAGGGCGCGTTTACCGATGCCGACGCCGACCGCGTGGGCTACTTTGAGGACGCCGACGGAGGCACAATCTTCCTCGACGAGGTGGCCGAGATGCCCGCTTCGACCCAAGCCATGCTGCTGCGTGTGCTTGAGAGCGGCGAGTTCTTCAGGCTGGGCGACTCGGAAGTGCGCAAGACCAATGTGCGCGTGGTGGCAGCGACCAACAAAGACCTGCTTTCCGAGGTGCGCGCTGGACGATTCAGGGGCGACCTTTACTACCGCCTGGCGGCTACCAAGATAGAGTTGCCGCCGCTGCGCAAGCGTGGCATCGACGACATACGCACCCTCATCATGCTGTTCTCAACCAAGTTTGCACAGGCCAACCGCAGCCCGCTCGCCAAGTTCACCGACGGAGCCATCAAGCTCTTTGCCGAGCAGGAATGGGAAGGCAACGTGCGCGAACTCAAAAACGTGGTGGAGCAAGTGTCGCTTTTCGAGGCCGGTAACACCGTTGACGAGCACGTGGCAGCCCGATACCTTAACAAGGAAGCCTCCACGGCGAGCAACGTGCCCGCGCTCATCGAGCACGGCAAGGCCGACTATGCCATGGAGCGTGCCTTCATCATGGGGTCTATCACCCGCCTCTACGAGGAGGTGGCACGTCTCACCAGCCTCATCGAGGGCGGCCACACGGCACCTGCTTATGTGGCAAGCGAAGCCATGACGCTGCACCGCGAGATGTCCACACTGCTGCAAGCACCCTCACGCATCGAGGGCGACAACACAGGCGTGATAGAACGCATCGACTCGCAAGACACGGCCCAGCACGGATATGTTGACCACGTGGAGGAAGTCATGCAGGTGAAGACCCTCGACGAGACCGAGCGCGACACCATAGCCGAAGCGCTCATACGCAACCGCGGTCGCCGACGCCGCACCGCCGAGGAGCTCCAAATCTCGGAACGCACCCTCTACCGCAAAATCAGGCAGTATAATCTTGAAAATATCGAAGACCAATAATGGACAACATCGTTGACGACATAAAGGCCAAACTGAAAGACGGCGGCACCAGCCAGGCATGGCTCGAGCACACACTCGACGAGCACCCCTATTTCACCGCCCCCCTGCTGCTCTACCTCAAAGAACACGGCATCGAGGGCAACGAGGAGCTGCTGGGCCTGCTCGCCATCGCTTCGCCCGACCGCAAAGTGCTCGCCACGCACCTGGGCGACGGAGTGGACAACTTCGCAGGGTTCTATCCCCCCGAGGCAAAGCCCGAGACACCCGACACCGATGACGCCATCGACCGCTTCCTCAACAGCTTCGGCAGCAACAACCCCAGGGAACTAGAAGCCATCAACAACGCCATCTTCAATCCCACGCCCGACTATGCCGACATCCTTGCGGCACAAGACGACGACACGCCCATGCAGCCGCTCACACAGCAAGACGAACTGATCAACAACTTCATCACAGAGAGCAAGCAACGCGAGCGCGCCGTTGCCCAGGCACCGTCGCAACCCCACGTCGAGGAACAGGAAAAGGCCGAAATCGCACACGAGGTCATCGACGAGCATGAGCACATTGACGACTCCATGCTGCAAGAATCACTGGCAAAATCTTACATTTCTAGGCGCAAGTATGCACAAGCACTCGAAATTATTGAAAATATAAATTTGCGTTTTCCAGAAAAAAGTATTTACTTTGCAGACCAAATTCGCTTTTTGCGTAAATTAGTATTAAACGAAACAATAACAAATAACAAATAAACAACAAAAATGTATCCAATTTTTGCAATTCTCATTTTAATCGCATCTGTACTTCTTATAGGTGTAGTACTCATCCAAAAGTCAAAAGGTGGCGGTCTGGCTGCCAACGTGAACAACTACAACCAGTTCATGGGCGTGCGCAAGACAACCGATTTTATCGAAAAAGCAACATGGTGCCTCGCAGCTTTCGTAGCTGTTCTGTCAATCGCATCAGCCTTTGTAGTAGATAGTTCTATGGTTAAGGCCGCTCCCCAGGTACAGGACAAGCCCGCTACCGAGACCCAGGCTCCCAGCTTCCCCACCTCACAGGGCGACGACAAGGCCCAGGCACAGCAGGGTGGCGAGGCACAGGCACAGCCCGCTGCTCAGCCCGCACAGGACAAGCCCACCGAGAAGTAATCACACCCAAGCGAGAAATCACAATAACACATCGCACGCTCACTACGCCTGTGCAACACGCACAAAGGCGCCATGAGAGCGTGCTAATGTTGTTTAAGGTCAATTATTCGCATTTTTAACAATCTTTAACATTTGCTATGTCAATCAACCATTTCCTATGTCTCGCGCTCTCCGCAGCAGCCATCTCGGTGTCGGGTTGCAGCAACACCACGCAACAGTCGAGCGACACCGCGCAGGAAAGCGAGGAAACCGTTTCGCAGGCACCACAGTTTGACGCCGACTCGGCCTATCAGTTCACAGCCGACCAGTGCAACTATGGTCCTCGCGTGCCCGGCACACAGGCCCATGCCCAATGCGCCAGCATGCTCACAGGCCGGCTCCGCTCGTGGGCCGACAGCGTGATCGTGCAAGAAGCAGCGGTGACAACCTTCGACGGGAAACATCTCACAGCCAAGAACATCATAGCACAGTTTAACCCCGAGGCCGAGGGACGCATCCTCCTGCTCGCCCACTGGGACTGCCGCCCGTGGGCCGACAAAGACCCCGACGAATCGCGCCGCAACGAGCCCGTCATGGGCGCCAACGACGCAGCCAGCGGCACAGCAGTCCTGCTCGAGGTGGCTCGCCAGCTCAAGTCGCAGCCCACAAGCATGGGTGTTGACATCGTGCTTGTCGATGTGGAAGACTGGGGCAACGAGAACGATGACGACAGCTGGGCCCTGGGCACACAGTACTGGGCTGCACACCCGCACGTGACCGGCTACAGGCCGCTCTACGGCATCCTGCTCGACATGGTGGGTGCACGCGACGCGCGCTTCGGCTATGAGTATCACTCAATGCACTTTGCTCCCAGCGTGGTGCAAAACGTGTGGAAAACAGCGCAAGAGGCTGGATTTGGCAACTACTTCGGCAACCACAACTCGGGCGGAGTGACCGACGACCACGTACCCATCAACAATGCCGGAATACCCTGCATCGACATCATCGACATGCGAGACACAGGGTTCTTTGACGGCTGGCACACCACCCACGACACAATGGACTGCATCGACCGCAACACCCTCAAAGCCGTGGGCCAGACGCTTCTCAACGTCATCTACAACAATTAGTGCCTCAACATTTGCTCAAATGAAAAAAACAAATTAACTTTGTGCAAATAATAGTAACGTGAATAACAACCAGGAAGATTCTGCTAATCACGAGAAAAAAGGATTAACAGAACCAGCCATAAACCAACTCATACTTTAAGGATTTATGAAAAATCAAATTTTAGCAATTGCCGGCGTGACGATGCTCGCGCTCGCATCGTGCACAAGCACAGCACCCGAGAGCGGCCGTGCCGCAGCGTTTGAATCAACAGTAGAAGGCAAGGCAACAGCCCTTTACACCCTCAAGAACGCCAGTGGCGCCTATGTCGAGATCACCAACTATGGCGGCCGCGTGGTTTCTATCAACGTGCCCGACCGTGACGGCAAACTCACCGATGTGGTTCTGGGCTATGACAACATCGACGACTATGTGAACGACAAGCCCGGCAACTTCGGTGCGCTCATAGGCCGCTACGGCAACCGCATCGAGAACGGCCAGTACGTGATCGACGGCGACACTTCCAAGCTCGAAGTGAACAACGGTCCTCACACCCTCCACGGCGGCACAGTGGGCTATCACCACAGCGTGTGGGATGCTAAACAGTTGAGCGACTCTACACTCGAACTCACCCTCGAGGACAAAGCCATAGGCGGTTTCCTGGGCAACGTCAACGTCAAGGTGCTCTACACCTTCACAGCCGACAACGCTCTGCGCATCGACTATGAGGCTACAACCGACAAGGCTACTCACGTGAACCTCACCAACCACTCTTACTTCCACCTGAGCGGCGACCACAGCAAGGACGTGCTCGACCAGGAGGTGATGATTGCAGCCGACAGCATCACACCCATCGACAGCACCTTCATGACTCACGGCACCATGATGGCAGTAGAGGGCACCGCGTTCGACTTCCGCAAGGCAAAACCCGTGGGACAAGACATCAACAAGGACGAGGAACAGCTCAAAAACGGCGCTGGCTATGACCACAACTTCGTGCTCAACACCCGCGGCGACCTGAGCAAGGTGTGCGCCACCGTATTCAGCGCCAAGACCGGCATCCTCATGGAGGTGTTCACCACCGAGCCTGGCCTGCAATTCTACGTGGGTAACTTCCTCGACGGCACAGCCAAGGGCAAAGGCGGCGTAGCCTACCCCTATCGCGGCACAGTGGTGATGGAGACCCAGCACTACCCCAACTCGCCCAACCAGCCCGAATATCCCTCGACACTGCTCCGTCCCGGCGAGACCTACCACAGCACTTGCATCTACAAGTTCTCAACTAAATAAATATCCACATTAAATACTAACACAAAATGAAAAAAACAATATTTGCATTAGTCGTGGCCATGATGGCTGCTATCGCCGGCAACGCTGCCGTCTCTTTCACACTCGAACTGTGCTCGGCATCAATCAGCGGAAAATTCAGCGATAACATCTCTCCCTCACTGTTCTCACCCGACGGCACCAAGCTCACTATCGTCAAGGACAACGGCAGCGAGATAGATGTTGTGGTGAGCATACCCCTGGAGGCAGGCGACCCCGTACAAGTAAAGACTATCAACTACATGGAGGCCCAGTTCTCTTACTGGGACAAGGACGAGAATTCAATAGACATTGACCCCATCCCCTTCGACATGACCCAAGCTGGCGAACTGATCAGTTTCCTTGGCACCCAGCAAGACGAGAACACCCGTGTTAAGTCGTTCCGCTTCAAAGGCACCATCAAGAAAGCGCAATGGGAAGCCTTCAGCAAGGCATCTTCACAGTTCCTTAACATCATGGGCACATCCTTCACGCTAAAATAAACGCGAAGAACAACATCACTAACACAAAGCCCTGCAACCCCACCAGTTGCAGGGCTTAATGTTTCTCGTGCACTATCACCAGCACAGCAACTACACCCATGGGGCTTCAACCGCGATTTTGTCACACCCTCGTGTAGGCTTTCAGCCCCTCATTGTCAAATGTTTTTCAACTAAAAATCTGTGAGATCATAGAGACCCGCGCGGGGAAATAACTATTGATGTATAGCTACCGACACACGGTGATTTCCTGTAACTATTCAGCAATGGTATTTTGGGTAATTTCCCCGCGCGGATCTCACTGATAACACAGATTTAATAATAACTGAAAGAAATTAAAATAATTAGAATAATTACTTATTCATTCAGCTTTAGCATGTGAAACCATTTGAGTCTCACCTATTTGCTCCGATTAGCGTCCTGCTGGACGCGGTGCGTGTTGCATTTCTTCCCCCACCGCCACTTCGTTCGGCGGTGGGGGTTATTTAGGTATTGTCCTGCCGGACAACAAATTAGCAATATTTATTATCAAATGCTAAAGTTGAGTTATTCAGTTAAATCAGAGCAATCTGTTGTAACTATACTACAATAGATTTTTATCCGCGCGGGGATCTCACATGATTTTGTAATGAGAGGCTGAAAGCCGACACGCAGAACGCAGTTCTGCACATAACCCTGCCCTGCCTTCGCTTGCGCTCAGTTAGGGCAGGGTAAACGCGACACACTGTACCGCGGTTGAAGACCGCAACCTTGCACGTTTCGAGGTTGCGGTCTTCAACCGCGATTTTGTTACACTTCACACCCCCCCACCGGCAGTCCGCAGGTCTGCGACCAGCGGTTAACCAAAGTTACGACCTCCCTGAGGTCTAAAAAATCCACTCTATATATTTTCAATGAAAAAAAAATCAGTGAGATCAGTGAGATCAGCGCGGGGAGTTCCATTGGTGAATAGTTACGATTTCCTTAAAAAATATTATTTAATTTGGCAGTATGGCTTGTTTGGTGTATCTTTGTAGAAACTTTGCTTTACAGTATGCGTGCATTGCTCAACATATTGCTGGCCATGATGGTGACAGTTAGTTGCTTGGGAGCCCCCGTGCAACTGGCCGAGGCGTCGCCGGTTGACGCCACCTCACAGCAAGCCAAGAAGCAAACGGTGCCGCCACCGCCAGCCAAGGCCAAGGACGTGAAACCCGAAGTGCCGCAACCACACGACAAAGCACGAAGCAACGACAAGACAACAGAGAAACCCGCTGAAAACAAGGCCGAAAACAAAGTTGAGAACAAGGCCGAGAAACCCGCAGCACAGCAAGGCAACGTGACTAAGGTCACCACTGTGGATATGAGCTACGACGGCATCGACGTGTCACGACACCAGAAGACCATCGACTGGGACGTCATAGCCGCCGACAAGAAAGTGAAATACGTCTATGTAAAAGCCACAGAGGGCCAGACGTTTACCGACCCTAACTTCAGGCAAAACCTTGAAAACGCCCGCCGCGTGGGCATCAAGGTGGGCAGTTACCACTTCCTGCGCACAGGGTCGTCAATCCAGTCGCAATTTGAGAACTTCACCCGCGCGGTGAAGAAAAACGAGCAAGACCTCCTGCCACTGCTCGACGTGGAGGTGCGCCAAGGATGGAGCAACCAGCAGCTGCGCGACAGCGTGAAGCTGTTTTGCGACCTGCTCGAGAACCATTATGGCTGCAAGCCTATGATTTATACCAGCAGTTCGTTCTTCAACAACATTCTGGGACGCCTATTTGCCGACTACCCCCTGTTCATCGCCCGCTATGCAGCCAACGAGCCCCGTCTCGACAACGGAGCCAACTGGACGTTGTGGCAGTTCAGCGACAAGGGGCGCATGCGCGGCATTGACCATGCTGTGGATTTGAGCCGCTTCAACAAGGGATGCACCATCAAGGACATCCTCATGAAGGACAGCAAGATGAGCCACCAGAAGCGACGCAACGCCGACGTGGTGGACAAATCGCGCGAGAAACCCGCGGCTGTCAACGTGAAGAAAGAAGCTCCCGCAATGTCGAAAGCACTGGAAAAAGAACTCAAGAAAAAGCAG
Organism: Sodaliphilus sp.; assembly: GCF_045598405.1. Taxonomy (NCBI): domain Bacteria; kingdom Pseudomonadati; phylum Bacteroidota; class Bacteroidia; order Bacteroidales; family Muribaculaceae; genus Sodaliphilus; species Sodaliphilus sp. Next base: position 1,732 of record NZ_JAZLLZ010000012.1, on the reverse strand, counting down.
GAAAAGGAACGCAAGGAGCGTGAGCGCGCCGAGAAACTGGCACAAGAAGAGGCCAAGAAACGCGAGGCCCAGGCTCAAAAGGAACAACGCGAGCGCGAGCAGCAAGAAGCCAAGTCACGCGCCGTGCGCAAACGTGTGACCAACAGCATCAGCGATGCCGAGGCAGCAAAACTTGCACGCGAGAAGGCCAAAGAGCTTGAAAAAGAGGCCAAAGAACGCGAGAAGGCCGAGAAACAGGCTGCCAAGGAGCGTGAGCGTGCCGAGAAGCAAGCGGCCAAAGAGCGCGAGCGCGAAGAAAAAGAGGCGCAGAAAAAGGTCGATAAACTCGTGAAAGAGGAAATAAAGAAACAAGAAAAAGCCGAAGAAGAAGCTGCGAAGGAAGAAGCCCGCCAGAAGGCTATCGCCGAGAAACGTGCACAAGCACAAGCCAAGGCGCAAGCCGAGCTCGAGGCCGAAGCACAAGCCGAGGCAGCAAAGAAAGCCAAGCAGCAGCAAAGGCAAGAACAAAAGTCGAAACTGCAGCGGCAGAAGGCAGCCAGCGACACAGGCAAAGCCCAGTCAACGGCCACTCCCACACGCAAACGCACCAACAAGAGTTCGGCCGACAACGACTGATTCCACACGCCGAGTGTAGCAAAACGACCTACCCCTAGCATGAATAAATCGGTTCACATATTGCTCCTCGTGGCACTGGCACTCGTCATTGCCGCCTGCAACAACGCCCCGCACAAGAACAAAGCATCAGGCCCCTACTCCGGCATCGACGTGTCGCGCCATCAGAAGGACATAGACTGGACCAAGGTGGGCTGCGACTCGTGCGTCACGTTTGTTTACATCAAGGCGACCGAAGGCGCCACGATAGTCGATCCGCACTATGCCGCCAACGTGGCAGGCGCTCACAGCGAGGGCATCATGGTGGGCAGTTACCATTTCTTCTCCTCTACCTCGCCCGTCAAGGCACAGTTTGACAACTTCATGCGTGCGACCCGTGGCCACAAGCAGGACCTTATCCCCATGATTGATGTGGAAAAACAAGGCAAATTCTCACGCTCGCAACTCATCGACAGCGTGGCGAAGCTCGCCCTGATGATGGAACAGCAATTCAAGCGCAAGCCCATGATTTACTCCACCATGGACTTCTACAACTCCTATCTGGCACCGCAATTCAACGCCTATCCCCTCTACATAGGCCGCTACTCCACCGCCAAGCCGCAACTCAAATGGGGCGGCAAATACACCATCTGGCAATACACCGAGCACGGCATCATCACCGGAATCAACAAGCATGTGGACCTGTGCACATTCAACGACGACAAGTCGCTCGAAGACATCTCGTTATAATTAATTGGTAATGTCCGGTTAAAGTTGCGAGAGTTGCACTAACTTCTCCAAACACTGTCAGTTACGACACTTTGGTATAACCGGGGCTTGGTATAGAATAAAAAAGAAAATGATTTTTGAGTTCACTCTAAAAAGTCGGCGAGCCGACTTATGACTAAAATTACGTTAGTTTAACACTAAATCGGTCTTTGACATTTTGTGATCTGGAGAAAAATGCGTATATTTGTATAGAAAATCAAGCACATAGACATGTTCAAGTAATCGACTACAAATAAGCAACTCGGACTGTTCACGACAGCATCATCTTTGATGTGCAAGCGTGAGAGTAAGCAGTATGACAATGAGAATGGTTGGCACATGCAGTTCTACCGCAATGTCACCAGCAACATCG